>CAIYOZ010000329.1 GCA_903927945.1 uncultured Bacteroidales bacterium
AGGGGATTTAGGGGTCGTTTGTTCAGTCTCAATCTTAGCTTTAAACTCTTCCAGTTCTTTCCGGGCAGCACGGGTTTTGTCTTTTTCAGCATCTGCCTCCTTAATCTGGCGAATGGTGTTTTCAATTTTAGCATTGGCTTGCGACAGCAGGTTTTTTGCCTCATCTTTGGCTTTGGAAGTTATCTCCTTGCGTTGACTGTCGATGGTAGCAATCTCCTCCTCATATTTTTCCAGCATTTCATCCAGCCTTTTTTCTTTCTGGCGGATCACTTGCCGTTTGTTCTCCCAATAGCGCTTATCACGTACAATGTCCTGAAGATGTTTATCATAATCAAGATGCTCCGCTCCTACTTTCTCGGCAGCTTCGGCTATTAAATCTTCGGGCAACCCTATTTTCCGGGCTATCTCGATGGCAAACGAACTTCCCGGATTCCCGATATTCAACTGGAATAAGGGTTGTAAATGCTGACGGTCGTACAACATGGCACCGTTGACAATTCCTTCGGCATCTTCGGCAAAGTGTTTCAAATTGGTATAATGGGTGGTGATCACTCCGAATGCCAGGTTCCGGTTAAAACGTTCAAGTGATGCCTCGGCTATTGCCCCACCTATCAGTGGTTCAGTACCGGTCCCGAATTCATCTATCAACAGAAGTGTTTTCGGATTGCTGTTTTTAATGAAGAACTTCATATTCAGCAAATGCGAGCTATACGTCGAGAGGTCATTCTCTATGGACTGTTCATCGCCGATATCTATGAATAACCTGTCGAACAGACCTGCCCGGCTGCTATCGTGAAGTGGTACGAGCAACCCGCACTGGATCATGTATTGTAGAAGGACTACCGTCTTCAGGCAGACGGATTTACCCCCGGCATTTGGACCGGAAATAAGTAATATCCGTTGTTTTTCGTTCAGCACGATATCGAGCGGTATAATTTCTTTTCCCTGCTTCTTTAGCGAAAGGTATAAAAGCGGATGCACTGCCTTTGCCCATTCCAGTTGGCACTGTTCGTCCACCCGGGGTTTGATAGCCTTGATTTCAATGGCAAACAGGGCCTTGGCTCGCAGGAAATCTATCTGACCCAAGAAGTATTGTGATGAAAAAATCTCTTCGGAATGAGGTCGCACAAAGTTGGTAAACTCCAGCAAGATACGCATGATTTCCCTTCGCTCCTCCCCTTCCAGTTCCCGCAGGCGGTTGTTGGCTTCCACTACCTGGGTGGGTTCAATGAAGACAGTCTTTCCCGTGGCTGACTCATCATGGACGATTCCTTTCACCTTGCGTTTAAAAGCGGGTGAAACCGGAATCACCAACCGTCCCTCACGCATGGTGGGTGCCACATCTTTCTCCACATAACCATCGGTCTGTGCCTGTCGCAAAATAGCATTTAATGTTCTTGAGATGCTGCTTTGCACCTGAAAGGTATCTTTCCGTATCCGTGCCAATTCCGAAGAGGCATTGTCTTTTATTTTGCCAAACTTATTCAGGATGGCATCGATATGTTGAATAATCCCCGGAAAGGTATCTACTCCTACCACCAGCTCATGCAAATGCGGATATACCTCCGACTCATGCTTCGTAAGGAAGGCTACTAACCGTCGCACCGCTTCCAATGCCCTTCTTAGATCGAACACTTCCAGTTCATCCAGAAACAGTCCTTCAATCCTCACCCGTGATAATGCAGGACGTACATCATAAAAGTCACCAATGGGCAACTCATCACTGTCGGAAGTCAACACCCGAAGCATTTCGTCAGTCTGGCTCAACAATCGCATGACGTTTGAGAAATCTGACGAAAACTCTATCTCATCCACCTTTTCTACTCCCAGCGTACTCACACACTTGTCCTTCAACAACTGGCGAATGGTGATGAAATCTATCTTTTGTTCGAAATGTTCTGGATATAACATGAATTCGGTTACTGTTTTTGTATTTTAATCAATCTAAGCTCGTAAGTTTTAAAAAAATGATTATCCGCAATAAACACAGTTTATCATTGATTTTTCGTATCTTTATAGTAACAAAAGAACAAGCACATGAAACTATTAGATTTTGACAAGCATTTCCCAAGTGAAGCTGTTTGTATCGAAAAATTCAAAGAACTTCGGATTAAATCCGGTATTGTATGCCCTCATTGCGGAAATAAGGCACATATATGGCTTCCAGCTTCGATGCACTTTGAATGTAAATCCTGTCATTGTCGCAGGTCTTTACGTTCAGGCACTATTATGCACGGTTCTAAATTGCCTTTTTCATATTGGTTTAAAGCCATTCATTTGTTTACAAGCACCAAAAAGACCTTTTCGGCTTCTGAGATGCAACGCCAACTAGGTCATAAACGTTATCAACCCATTTGGGAGATGCTTCATAAAATACGTAGCGTAATGGGACAACGCGATGCCCAGTATACTTTGTCTGGAATGATAGAACTTGATGAAGGCTTTTTCTCCACTGAACGAGATGAAAATGAAAAAACCGCACCTTTGAAACGTGGACGTGGCAGTCAGAAGAAAAGCAAAGTACTTGTTATGGTCGAAAGTGAGCGGGTTGAAAACCCGAAAAACCCTCAAAAACCAAAACGGGTCAATCATTTGAAAATGATAGTTATTCCTGACTTAAAAGCAAAAACGATAGACCAAAGAGCAACCATATCAATAGATAAAGAAGCCAAAATCACAACTGACGGATCTAACTCATACACGAACTTCAAAGAACATTTTGCTCAACACAATGCTTCAGTTGTTTTACCTGAAGAAATTGCTAAAGTACTCCCTTGGGTACACATTGCTATAAGTAATGCAAAATCTTTACTTACGGATATGTATCACGGCATAAAATCCGAATTCCTACAAGGGTATTTGAATGAATTTTGCTACCAATTCAATCGCACTAAAATACCTCTTGATCCTTTTGATAGATTACTCGCACTTACAACTTCGTACAAATCTAACTTTAAGCATATTACTTACAGAAAAGTTAAAACTCATAACTGCATACTTTGCGGATAATCATTTTTAAAAAATCACGAAGATGTAAAAGTTTAATTCCGCCATTGTCACTTTCTCTTAAGAAATCATCTAAATAAGCTATTTATTTAGCTAATTATCAAAAAAAATTGAACGTAATTTATTCATCATAATGAACAAAAATGCAAAATATATCATTTTCATTCATCGTAATGAACAACTATTTATTATCCTTAGGTTTTAAGAAACAAAAAACAGCGGTATTGCTAGAACTATTCCAGATTGTACGCACACTTGTCCTCGACAATTGGCGAATGGTGATGAAATCTATCTTTTGTTCGAAATGTTCTGGATATAACATATACGTGTAAACTCCTAAAGGACTTTAAGTTATTTTTGTGGATTAAATTTTGTAAGTGGTGACGATTTATTAAAAGGAACTATTCTTGTTCTCATTCTATGTTTAGAATTTAGTTTGAAATGTCTTGAAAGTTCTTGAGTTTTTTGGAAAAAATCATTTTCATAATCTTTTTCTCCGAATTGATAATAATAGAGTTGAACTTTTTTGAAATTATCGTGCTCAAAAATATGATTAAATAAAACTCTATCTGATAATCCACAAGAATGACCCATTATATGAACTTCAAACTCTTCTTTGCCAAGATATTCAAATAAATCCTGGTAATTAGAAGTTGTCAGATAACTAAATGATTTAAAATATCTTGTAAATTCATTTTCATTTAAATCCTCTATTTTTTCATAGTTTTTATCTGTTTCATCACCATATCCAAAAATGATTGGATTATTTTTTTTATTCAATTTTCCATGAATGTAGTTAACTTCCGATTTTCTTAATTTAAATATATCTATATAATTAACAATTGTATTCGTATAATTAAAATTTAAAAAGTAGATATTTTCACCATCATTCTTCATATGATCTTTTATCAAACAATTTTCAAAAATCCCCTTTATTTCGGGTGGTAAATCAATATCCCACTTTTCTACTGAAATCGTTGATAAATATTCTTCTAATTCAAATTTAATTAAATCAAAACATTTATTTAGTTTTTCTAATTTACTTTTTTGAGAACCATTTAACTGTCCACTACTATTTTCTTCTACTTTACCAGATATAATTTTAATCTGTTTATAGTATTCTAATTCAATATCCACCCAGTTCAATTGAGTTGACAGAATTATCTGCCTAAAAAAATCAAAATTGTATTCTACAGTAAAATATGTACTTTTTGTTTTTTCTATAAACTCTGAAATAGATTTAAATTCAACGTATTGATAATTATCACTTATATCAACTAGATCATTTTTCTTAGGTGTATTTTGTTCCTCAAATCTTTTATTAAGATACCAAAGCACAAAATCAGAGTACTTGGTTTTCAAACCATGTGCCAAATCAAATCCATTTCCAATAATTACAAGTTTATTCATTTATCCTAGATTTAAGTTTTAATCATAACTCACAAACTATTCAATTTTCATCGTTTTATTAATCATACTAAACAAAAAGAGTTAATTGTCCTGTTTTACCACTTGCAACTAACAAAATTCTTTTGGAATTGTCATATTATTCTTGAAAGAGAATGGGTCTTAAGTCCCCCTTTGGGGGATTTAGGGGGCTTTCCTCTCCTCTTCCTTAGCCTCATCCCAGATCACATCCATTTCGGCCAGTGACATTTGTTTCAGGTCTTTTCCCTTGGTGATGGTTTTCGATTCCAGGTAGTTGAAGCGGCTGATAAACTTGCGGTTGGTACGTTCCAGCGCATTTTCGGGGTTGATGTCGTACAGGCGTGCTGCATTGACCAGGCTGAAAAGCAGGTCACCAAATTCTGCTTCCATTTTCTCCTTGTCCATGGCTTCTATTTCAACTTTCAATTCGTTGAATTCTTCCTGTACTTTATCCCACACCTGTTCGCGATGTTCCCAGTCGAAGCCAACGCTACGTGCCTTATCCTGTATGCGGTGTGCTTTTATGAGCGCGGGCAGTGAATCGGGTACACCTGCCAGCACCGACTTGTTGCCACCCTTTTCTTTCAGCTTCAGACTTTCCCAGTTTTGCATGACCGCCTCACTGGTTTCAGCTTCCACTTCGGCAAAGATATGCGGGTGTCGGTAAATGAGCTTCTCGCACAATCCTTCACACACATCGTGTATGTCAAAATCCTGTGTCTCGTTGCCCATTTCGGCATAAAAAACGATGTGTAATAATATATCGCCCAGTTCCTTGCGGATTTCTTTCTTATCGTCCCTGATAATGGCATCCGCCAGTTCGTAGGTTTCTTCAATGGTCAGGGTGCGTAAACTCTCGAAGGTTTGTTCCTTGTCCCACGGACATTTCGAACGCAATTCGGTCATTATTTCGAGCAATCGTTCGAATTGTTGGAGCTTTTCTGATAGTGTATGCATTTATATTCTTTTTAAATCCCGATAAATTCTTTTTCTACTGCAAAGGTAAACAATTTTAATGTCCAATGGAATATATTTTACAGGTTTAGCCGAATCGGTCTCTTTACCCACTCTATTCACTACTCCTCCGCCTTCTGTTCATGGTATCAAGAGACTTTCGAGAGACATTCGAGGGGGTTGGCTGAGGGTTCAGAGGGATTCGCCCCTAGCAACACCCTAGCAACCCCCTAGCAACTACGACTGAATTAAGACTGAATTATGAGTGGATTATGAGTGGATTTAACACCAAAAGAGAGAATAAATGGCTATATCACCGTCAGGTTATTAATTTTAACAAAATATATTTTGTTAATAACGTTATATGAGATACATTTGCTGACTATTAACAGGTTAGTGTTTTTATAGAATATTCCCATTAAATTATTTATTTCATGAAAAAAGTTATTGAGATCAATAACCTGGAATTCCGATATCCCGGCCAGTCCAAATTATTAGCCGATTTAAGCTTAACCCTTAAAACGGGTCAGATTCACGGGTTGCTGGGTAAAAACGGAGAAGGCAAGAGTACGCTTTTAAAACTAATGTCGGGCCTGCTGTTTCCTATGAGTGGAAAAGTGAATGCACTGGGATTTGAGCCCCGGAAGCGAAATCCCAACATGTTGAAGGATATATTTTTCCTGCCAGAAGAAATACCTGAATCACAGCTGAGTATATCGAGGTTTGAAAAAATATACGCACCTTTCTATCCGGATTTCAGTTCGGGTGAGTTCTTTCAGTACATGAACGAATTCACGCTCGATTTGAAATCAAATAATATCAGTGAGCTGTCATTTGGTCAGAAAAAGAAATTCTACATTGCATTCGGGTTGGCCACTAATGCTAAACTGATTCTTATGGACGAACCGACCAACGGGTTGGATATTCCTTCGAAAAGGCAGTTCCGCCGGATGGTGGACTCGGCCATTAATGAGCGGAGTTGCATAGTCATTTCAACCCATCAGGTGCTCGACCTGGATAACCTGATTAATAATATCATTATCATGAACGAGCATGAGATAATTTTCAACGAATCAACTGAAGAAATACTTAAAAAGCTGCAATTTAAAATAGCCGAAAATCGCGAAATGGATGAGTCAGTCATTTATTCGGAGGATACATTGCGGGGTTATTATCAGGTGTGTGAAAATAAAACCGGGGAAGCCGGCAAATTGGATGTGGAATTATTATTCAATGCTGTGATTTCCGATCATCACCGGATTAAAGATTTGTTTCGTTCATAGGCATAAAATTTTTCAATTTAAATAAAACAACAATCCTAATAATAAGCCGGATGAAAGACTTTCGTTTTGAACGAGTGGCATTATTGCTTAAGCGTTATTTCTATGAGAACATGAACCGGGAAGTCATGTTTTGGTGTATCATCACCCTGTTATTTACCATTCTTGACCACCGGAATTTTGTCATCTTAGTCATGTTTGCAAGCGGCATCATCGCTGCGGTCAGGCTGAACAAGGAATTGTTGAGCACCTCGAGCGGAATGCATTATTTAATGATTCCCGCCACGCATCTTGAAAAACTGATTACCGGCATCGTATTGAATACGGTTTACCATTTTTGCATGATCCTGGTATCCTACACCATTGGGAATTTACTTATTTCAGTGGTGTACCATTTCATATTGAAGATGGAGATTCCTGTGAACTGGGATTTGTTTCAGGTCACCACTCCTGAAAATATAAACGGGGTGCTGGAAATGACCCTACAGAATGTGTTTTGGTCACTCTCAGGCATGTTTGCCGTTTCTCAGGCATTATTTATGCTCGGATCGCTTTATTTCCGGCACAATGCGATCCCGAAGACCATTTTCAGTCTGGTGGCAATAGGCATTGTGTTGTTCAACCTTCAAATCTTCTTATTCAAGACCCTTTGGGATGTGAAATATATCAGCAATGCCATATTACCGGCATTTGTGATGTTTTCCGAATCGAACATTCCCCCGTTCATTGAAAAAACAATCCTGATAGGTACCTATTTAATGCTTCCCTTTTTATGGGTTGTCAGTTATTTCCGATTATCCGAAAAACAAATTTAGAGTTACAACAGCTTGAATTAAAAGCATTTACAATTAGAAAACATTATGGAAAAAATAAAAAGAGCAGGTAAGGCCTTAGTGGTAATACTGATAGTAGGATTTGGATTCATTCACCATTTGGATAAAAAATCAGTGTTGTATGAAACGTTCAGCATGGGAGAAATTTCATGGGAAAAACCAACCTTGAAAGCGGATACCGCCACCACGAACGAGAGCGGCTTATACCTGTATACGAAAAGAATCATCGACTCAGGAATTCATCAAATCATATCCAGCTTATGAAAACCAGCAACAAACTTCTTCTGGGACTGTTAGCTCTTGTTGTCATTGGACTCATCGCCGTGAATATCGTGTTGAAAAAGCAGGTGGAAGCACGTCATAATCTCAACAACCAGCAGATACAAACTACCCCTGCAGATACCAGCACTGTGACAGGCGACAGCATTGCCATGGACAAAGCGATAAAAAACGAATAGCGAAATCGGCGAAATTGGATTTGTAAGGTACTGAAATAAGCTGATTTTCCATAACGAAGACTTTACATAAGATGATTGTCCGGCAATGATTATAAAATAATATTCGACTCCTATGAAAAAGAAAAAAATACATACCCTGTTTCATGTTCCTTTTGAAGGCCTTGGATGCATTGACCAATGGATAACCGAAAACAACCATTCAGCAACATTTACACGATTTTATGAAGACTTTAAGTTGCCCGAAACAGAAGAGTTTGACTGGTTGATAGTCATGGGCGGACCCATGGGCATCCATGACGAAGTGGAATATCCCTGGCTGATGATGGAAAAAGTATTTATCCGCAAAGCTATTGAAAGTGGTAAAACGGTGATTGGAATTTGTTTGGGTTCCCAACTCATTGCAAATGTATTGGGTGCCGGGGTCTACGCGAATGACCAAAAGGAAATTGGCTGGTTTGATATCCGATTGTCAGAAACTGCAAAACAACTGAGCCTGTTCGATCAATTTGAAGATCAATTCAAGGTTTTTCACTGGCATGGTGACACTTATGACTTACCCGCGGGGAGCAAACATTTGTTTAGCTCGGACCATTGCAGGAATCAGGCGTTTTTGTATCAGGATAATGTGTTGGGACTGCAATTCCATTTTGAAGTAACCAAAAAGACATTGATCAATATGGTGGAGCACGGAAAAGAAGAGTTGGCAGAAAACAATACCATCCAATCAGCTTCATCCATTTTAGGTGAAACTTCATATATACTGGAAAACAATCGCAAAATGTTCAGGATATTGGATTATTTTGCAAAAATGAAGAATTAGCTGACACTTGTTACATTCACAGAACAGGCTTTCAAATTGAATTTGAAAGCCTGTTTAAATATTTACAGAGGTTGTAGTTTACTGCTTGTTAATAGCGTCGATCCCTGCCTTAAGCCAGATTTCAATATCTTTAGGATACTCCTGTTCGACGTTATAATCATTATCGCGTTTTTTCCCAAGGCGTACAATCACAGCATCCAACGCGGGAATGACCAAAATATATTGACCCAACATACCACGCATATTGATGACTTTCAGACCCTGGTAATTGAGTAACCAGAATTGATAACCATAAAAAGTACAAGGAACAGTTGCTCCAGAAGTGGTTTCTCCGGGTTGCAACCTCCGGGTGAATTTAAGCCAGGTGGCCGGTGTAGTGGCTTCACGTATATAATCAGAATCAACTACCTGTTCACCGTCCCATACCCCTTTATTCAAGACTAATTGACCTAACCGGGCAAAGTCCCGGGCATTGGTATTAAAACAACAATACGCTTTTTCGTTTCCATTCTTATGATCGAGTGACCACAAAGCGTCTTCTTCGGCTTGTATCGGAGTCCAAAGTTTCTCTGAAGCATAGTCGGAAATGGATTTATCGGTTGCTTTTTGCAGAAGGAAAGCCAACATTTGAGTTACCCCGCTTTGATAATTAAAACGAACACCCGGCTTTTCAATCAGTTTCTCTGTGGAAACCAACTTCTTTAAGTCTTTCCCATAATAGGCCTCCGTGGTCTTCGAGAGCAGGGAATTATACGATTCATCCCAATCAACACCGGCACTCATGGTCAGAAGATCCTTAATTGTCAATGTTTTACCTTGAAAAGAAGTCCATTCCGGTAAGAAATCATGAACCGGCTGATCCACACTCTTGATATATCCATCAGTAATGGCACAGCCAATCAACAGGGAGATCACACTTTTGGACATGGAAAAGGAATTGCTCAGGCTTAAGGGAGTATAATTGTTCCAGTATTGTTCCAGAATAATTTTATCATGTTGAATCACTACAAAAGCAACAGTTTCGTACTTTTTAAAATCGGGTGCATATTCAGGTGAAATTTGCTTTGAGTCAACATTAGGCGCAAATTGCCATGGATGCGGATCTTCCGCTTTAACCACCCTGTTTTCGAAAATGGTATATTGATCAATCTTTGGATGGAAATGCATCAATGCCCGGCGAATGTAATAATTGGAGGGTAAGAGCAGAAAAATTTCACCAACTACGACAATTGTCAACAGCAGGTAAAGAATTATTTTTTTGGTTGATCGCTTAGGGTTAGGCTGCATAATAATGTAATGTATATTTCATAATTATGAATTATGGATGAATAACTGCTTCAACATTTGATATTTAATTCATTCAGAACAATCCTGATTTTCTCATAAGTGGTAATGGTGTTTGGCACCAGTGGCAACCGCAATTTGTTCTCAATAAAACCCATGACTGCCAGCATGCTCTTCACACCTGCAGGGTTTCCTTCCACAAAAAGCAATTGGATCAGTTCATTGAAATGACGGTGAATTTGACGGGCATTGTCGTAATCACCCTGTAAAGCTAACCTGACCATCCGGCTAAATTCACTTGGGAATGCATTTCCGATCACGGAGATAACTCCAACAGCACCCAACGTAATCAATGGGAATGTTATGCCATCATCCCCAGAAATGACCATAAATTCTTTCGGTTTGTTCTTGATAATGTCGTCTATCTGCTGGAAATTACCGGATGCTTCTTTCACAGCACAGATAATTGAAAATTCTTTTGCCAGGCGCAGGGTAGTTTCTGCCGACATATTCACACCGGTTCTCCCGGGAACATTATAAAGGACAATGGGTAGTTTTGAGGCTTTGGCAATCGCGGCAAAATGCTGATACAAGCCTTCCTGGGAGGGTTTATTGTAATAAGGAGTTACCGATAAAATGGCATCCACACCTCTAAAATCTGAAGATTGGAGCTTTTCAACAACCGCCTTAGTATTGTTGCCACCGATCCCCAACACAATAGGAATTCGACCGGCTGAAGTTTGAATTACAAAAGCGGTGATATCTTCTTTCTCCTGTTCGGTAAGAGTAGGGGTTTCTGCAGTTGTGCCACAAACCACCAGATAATCGGTTCCGCTTTTAATTTGAAGTTCTACCAGCCGTGCTAAAGCTTCGTAATCAATCGATTCATCACTTTTAAAGGGTGTTATCAAAGCCACACCCATTCCTGTCAGTTTATTATTAATCATCGGTACAAAGAATACTATTTGTTTGCAAAAGTACAGTTTTAATCCGTAGTTTGTATGTTTTTGAGGTAAAAAATTATCTGATTAAACAGGTAAGTTTCATCCACCTGATTTTCCAGCGATTCTAATG
>CAIYOZ010000330.1 GCA_903927945.1 uncultured Bacteroidales bacterium
AAACGACCCCTAAATCCCCTAAAGGGGACTTAAAGAGTGAGAGTTCCAGGATTCAACTGATAAAGAAACCTTCTGCGGTAAACAAACCGGAACGTAAACCTTCCATCATTGAAAATCCATCCCTCAAGCTGGGTTCAACTGTTCGTTTAAAAGGTCAACTAGCTACCGGAACGATTATTGAAATGCAGGATAAACAGGCTGTTGTGTCCTTTGGTAATATGAAATCTACCGTCAAACTGGCCAAACTTGAACCCATCAGTAATAACCAGCTGAAGAAAGAGAATCGTAAATTCGAATCACTTGGACCAACCACCACGGATGAGGTGCGGCAGCGTAAACTTACCTTCAGTTCGGAGATCGATGTGCGTGGTATGCGTGGTGATGAGGCAATTCAGGCCGTGATGTACTTTGTGGATGATGCTGTCATGGTGGGGGTGGCCTCGGTCAGGATATTACATGGTACGGGTACAGGGGCATTACGGCAAATGATCCGTCAATACCTGGGCATCGTGAATGGTGTGCGTACTTTCCACGACGAACATATCAACTTTGGCGGGGCAGGGATAACGGTGGTGGAGTTTGATTAGATTCAATTTCTGTAGTTTAATGAATAAACATTATTTTGTGAAATTAATCGACATAGTTTTTATAGTTTATTCAAATAATTCCGCTTCGTATTATAATTCAGCAAATAAGCTCTTTTACAATTCTCATTTAAGAAAGAATGGTTGATTAAAAGTTCTACTATGGGCTGTTTATCTAGATAGGGTTGAATTAACTTTTCAATCCTGTTAGCTCCCACACCTATTCTTAATCCAAATTCAATAAAATCTGTCTTATGCGCATGACCTGTTATATTTGATTTTTCTGATTTAAATGAATCAGCAAAAAGCCCTTTATCCAATGCAAAATCAGAGTCATCTACATGTATTCTGGTATTAATTAAATCATACGCAGGACTCAGGGTGTAATCTCCTGATTTGGTTTCCAATAAAGAAAAGTTTTTAAGGTGTGCATCCCCATTGCTAAAAAGGAAATTAAAAAGTACCAGTGAATAGTATTTTTCAATTTCGATACGCCATGAAGGAACGAATTTTTGAATGAGTAAACCTAACTCTTCATAACTGTAAAGGTATTTAAAATTTATTCCGTTGTTGTCTTTCGTTTTACCGGCCAATGAAGCAAAATCTTCTTTTCCCCACTTACTTCCATCAGGTTTTACATCAAATCTCTTAGTGATATAAGCTGGTGTTCCGTTTTTGAAAAATATTAAAGCATTTGCGGCTGTTTTTATTCCATAAACCTGCGAAGCGATCTGCATGGTAAGATGTTCGTTTGCAGGTACCTGTTCCACTTTTTTTAAATCCGTGGGTATAGGTTTCAGAATATAACTTCCCTGTTCACCCTCCCGGGTAACTCTTAATTGGTTTTTTTCAAGAATTAGACTGATTTTTTCCTGAACTCCGGAGATGGAAATATGCTTGCGATTCTCAATAAACAAATCTTCAACTGTTTCATCCAGTTGTGGCTGCTGGTATGGTAAAATGTGACTTACTTTCCTGTTATTGAAGATATTTCGTATACAACTTGGACAATAAGTTTGATAACCTTCAGCTAATGATCCGGGACAATATTTTATAGCATCTAGTATCATTTTTATATAACAGGTTTTATTGTTATTGCTCCAACAGTGTCATATTGGCCTGTCCGCATTAATAGCCCAAAATTATCTTCTTCATCTATCTTTAATTGAGTACATTGCAATTTGCGGTTTACTCCTTCACTCAATATATTGTAAAAAAAAGGAAACAAACAATCGGCAATGTATTCATTCCGGATTTTAGGGAGTGTCAAACTGATAGCCGGTTTAGTGTTGTCGTTAAAATACACATCATCGTAACGAAACACATACATCTTGCGGTTTTCTTCCGATAATATGCCCGCAAAAATATCATTTCTATAAACTTCTACTTTCCTCATTTGATTTTACTTGTATTTTAAGTTCTAATCCCAAAACCTCCGTCAACTTTTTGATTGAAGCTAAAGTAGGATTTCCTTTTCCGCTTTCTAAAGTTTTCAATGTTCGTAAACTCAACGATGACACCTCTGCTAAAAGTTCCTGGCTAATACCTAGTTCTTCACGTCTTTGTCTTATTTCCTTGGAAATATCCATTTTTCAACTATAATTAAATATGATAGAACCTTAAAGTGCTATATGTTGCACCTGTTGTGCAAATATAGTGCATATTTTTGTCAATACAATCAATTTGTGCAATAAATTGCACAAATACAATGATATTTATATTAATAAAATAGAATAGCAAATTATTACACTGGAGCAGACAATTAGTTGGGATTAACTAAAGATAAAAGTGTTATAAACGATTGATGAAATATTATTTTCAGGTTCAAATGTGTTTATTTTTTATCCAGTTGTCCAAATACGCTTTGTAATATGGAGTTCACCCGTGCAATAGGGTTCGTACGTATAGCTTTCTCTTCTACAGCTATCCTGATAAACAAAGCATCAAGTGCTTTTTCAGCCACATAATTCTCTAGGTTCACATTCACCGGTTTCATCTTGGAGAACTTCCCAACTGTTGAATTTGCCACCCCATTATAGCTTGAACAGAGCAGGCTCCACGTTTGGTTAGTGGAAACATTGGCCACCAGTGGTTTGTTCAGCGAACCCTTCACGCTGGGGGCAAAGGCAGCCTTCAATTCCTGATAAGTGGCCTGATGCAGATACTCGGTAGCTGCATTGTCTTTCCCGAATAAAATAGCCGTAGCATCCTGGATACTCATATGCAGGATTGCATTTTTAAAAATCGGGGTAGCTGCTTTGACGGCATCTTCGGCCGTACGATTCATGCAGAGAATTGTTTTGTTCATAAGGTCCTGGCCACTGGGAATCAGCTTGATATTGTTGGTAATCGATTTTGCTTCAGGAGGTAACAGTAGTTTAGATACAGGATCATTGTAAAACCCATTCTCAATTCCAAGTTTCGAAACCGATTTTTCAATGCCAACATTCAGTGAACTCTTTAAACCTTCAATGATTTCAGTATTTGTAACCTGTGAAGGAACTTTTCCGGATAGTAGTTTAACAGGGATTATTTGGGTATAGGCTGTCAGGGTAAAACCCATCAAGGCCAAAATTATTGCTTTCTTCATACAACTGTTTAAAAGATTAGAAACCTATTGATTAGACAAAAATAGGCTTTTTAAGTGATAAAAACCGTGTTTATTAATGTCATTTAGCACGAACATTTTATTTTAATAAACGTTTATAATTACAAGAAAACTAATAAATAGAAATTCAAACCAATTATTAAGCATTATGAGTAAAATTGAAAAGATTTTTGCCCGTGAAATTCTTGATTCACGTGGAAACCCTACTGTAGAAGTTGAAGTTACGCTTGAATCCGGAGTTATTGGAAGGGCATCGGTACCTTCGGGAGCCTCAACGGGAGAAAACGAAGCTATTGAATTACGCGATGGTGATAAAAGCCGTTATTTGGGCAAAGGAGTTTTAAAGGCAGTTTCGAATGTAAATAAAGTGATTGCTCCGGAATTAATCGGAGAGAGTGCTTTGAATCAACGATCCATCGATAAGCAGATGATAGCATTGGATGGCACAAAAACAAAATCCAATTTAGGAGCAAATGCCATATTAGGGGTATCGCTGGCAGTAGCCAAGGCAGCTGCTATTTATCTGGATATGCCATTATACCGCTATATTGGAGGTACCAATGCTTTTGTATTGCCAGTTCCAATGATGAATATCATCAATGGAGGATCTCATTCGGATGCGCCGATAGCTTTTCAGGAATTTATGATTCGTCCGGTAGGTGCTAAATCTTTTAGTGAAGGATTAAGGATGGGTGCGGAGGTATTCCATTCGCTCAAAAAAGTCCTGCATGATCGAAATCTTAGTACTGCAGTAGGTGATGAAGGTGGATTTGCTCCTGCCTTAAAAGGAACGGAAGATGCATTGGAATCTATCATTTCAGCCATCGAAAAAGCGGGTTACAAAGCTGGTAAGGATGTGATGATTGGATTGGATTGCGCGGCATCTGAATTTTACAAAGATGGGATATACGATTATTCAAAATTTGAAGGTCCCAATGGTGCAAAACGAACTTCTGCCCAACAGGTGGATTACCTGGCTGAGTTAGCTGCAAACTATCCGATTGATTCCATTGAGGATGGCATGAATGAAGGTGACTGGGAGGGTTGGAAATTGTTAACTGATAAATTGGGTTCTAAAATTCAATTGGTAGGTGACGACTTGTTTGTGACTAACGTGGACTATTTGAAAAAAGGTATTGACATGGGTTGTGCGAACTCCATATTGATAAAAGTGAACCAAATCGGAACATTGTCCGAAACATTAGATGCCATTGAAATGGCGCATCGTGCAGGGTATACTTCTGTCACTTCACACCGTTCGGGTGAGACGGAAGATGCTACCATTGCCGATATTGCAGTAGCCACCAATTCAGGGCAGATAAAAACAGGATCGTTGAGCCGATCGGACCGTATGGCAAAGTACAATCAACTCTTACGTATTGAAGAAGAATTGGGTGATTTAGCTGTGTATGGTTTTAAGAAATAAACAAACCTGTCAGAAATTCGCTTGACTGACTTTTTTTCTTAGAATAACAGAAGAACCATCTGTCATAGATGGTTTTTTTTGTGCAAGAATTTTGAACTGTTTTTAACGAAGAATATTTGAACCGTTAATGCGAGTTAAGTTCAAAAAACAGAGTGTTAAATTTATTCAAATATCTAACAGGCACT
The DNA here is from genome assembly GCA_903927945.1 of uncultured Bacteroidales bacterium. Taxonomy (GTDB): domain Bacteria; phylum Bacteroidota; class Bacteroidia; order Bacteroidales; family Paludibacteraceae; genus Paludibacter. Next base: position 4,804 of record CAIYOZ010000330.1, read on the forward strand.
AATTTGTGGTCTATCTTTTGTTTATTTTCGCGACATAAATGATCAATGTAAATTGAATTGTTGCAGATTAAATTTTATATTTTTATTTGCTCGAAAACTGATTAATTCTCAACCAATTATTAATTATAAAAATCGAAAAAAATGAATGTATCTAAAAGAATGAAAATGCTCGGCTTTATACTTTTAGTCGTAGCAGTCAGTGTAGCAGTCAGTCTAATTACAAGCTACATTGCTAACAGAAATTATGGCGGATTTGGTGAACAGGGTTATAGGATACCCTCCGCTTATGCCAAATTTGCACAGGCAACCAGAGGGGAAACCGATTTCACAGTGGCAGCAGAATTAACAGTTCATGCAGTTGTGCATGTGAAAACTAAAACCCCGATGAAACAGTCACAACTGAATGGATTCCCGAACGATCCATTTTTCCAATATTTCTTTGGTCAACCTCAGCAACAACCAAATCAATCCAAGGAATTACCGATGCAGGAAGCATCAGGATCAGGAGTAATTATTACAAATGATGGATATATCGTCACAAACAATCATGTGATCGATCAATCCTCAGATATCGAAGTTACCCTGAATGATAAACGGACGTTCAAAGCCAAGTTAGTGGGTGCTGATCCAAATACTGACATTGCATTGTTGAAGATTGATGCCAAAGATTTGCCGGTTATTATTTTTGGAAATTCTGATTCCCTGAAAGTTGGAGAATGGGTTCTGGCTGTTGGCAATCCCTTTAATCTTACCTCTACCGTGACTGCAGGTATCGTAAGTGCCAAGGGAAGGAATATAAATATCCTGGATGGGAATATGAAAATTGAATCATTCATTCAAACCGATGCTGCCGTGAACCCGGGAAATAGTGGAGGAGCTTTGGTAAATACAAGAGGTGAATTGATTGGGATAAATACAGCCATTGCTTCCCAGACAGGTACCTATGCCGGTTATGCCTTCGCTGTTCCTTCAAGCATAGTTCAAAAGGTAGTTGGGGACATACGGAAGTTTGGTGTCACTCAACGCGCCGTACTCGGTGTTCAGATCAGTGATATTAACTCCCAGTTAGCCAAGGATAAGAACCTGAAGACTCTGGATGGTGCGTATGTAGCCAAAGTAAGCGATCAAAGTTCAGCCATGAGTGCCGGCGTGAAAGAAGGAGACATTATCAATAATGTAAACGGAGTACCCGTGAATTCAGTGGCCGAATTGCAGGAACAGATTGGCAAGTATCGACCTGGTGATAAAATTACAATTGGATTAATACGTAATGACTCGCAAATGAAATTGAATGTGGAACTTAAAAATCGCATGGGTAATTTTGGGGTTGTATCTTCACAGGCAAGTGATGAAATTTTAGGTGCAACTTTTAAAGAACCAAGCAGTAAATTAAAGTCAGACTTAAAATTGGAGAATGGGGTTCAAATCGAGTCACTCACCAAAGGTAAATTATTAGATCAGGGTATAAAGCCGGGATTTATTATTTTGAAAGTAAACAATCAACCGGTAAATTCAGCAAAGGATATTCAAGCAGCCCTGGATTTAATCACGAACAGTAACGATCAGGAAAAAGTGCTATTTATTACCGGAGTTTATCCGAATGGAAAAGTAACCTATTATGCCATTAACCTGGCCGAATAATTTCAATAAGGCAAATTGATGCATCTGAATAAGAACAAATTCCATTAAATTGGAGTTTGTTCTTTTATTTTTTCAAGGATTGAAAACAAATTTAGTTATTTTACGTTACATGTAATAACTGTCAACAGATTGTGATATCATTCTAAATTAGTTATTTTAGCTATTCATTCCCTAAAAAACAACTTTATAACAGGTACTTGATGTTTATTTGTGTCAACAAGCGAACTTTTTTTGTAAACAATAGACATTTTGTAAACTTCCTATCCCATAATTTGTTACGTTAATAATAATCAAAGCAGAACAGTTTTGTATTTTTTCGTTTTGTAGACTCGAAAAAAACAACTAATTTTGCAAGCTAATTTTCATTCAATAAATGAGACAATTAAAAATAACAAAATCAATCACGAATCGTGAAAGTGCATCACTTGACAAGTATTTGCAAGAGATTGGACGGGAAGATCTTATCACTGTGGAAGAGGAAGTTGAGCTTGCTCAACGTATTCGAGGTGGAGATCGGTTAGCGTTGGAAAAACTGACACGTGCTAATTTACGTTTTGTTGTTTCAGTTGCAAAACAGTACCAAAATCAAGGCCTCAGTCTACCGGACTTAATCAATGAAGGCAACCTTGGACTGATCAAAGCGGCTGAAAAATTCGACGAGACACGTGGATTTAAGTTTATTTCCTATGCGGTGTGGTGGATTCGTCAATCTATTTTGCAGGCTTTGGCTGAACAATCACGTATTGTACGCCTGCCTTTGAATCAGGTTGGATCATTAAACAAAATCAACAAGGCTTTCTCCAAGTTCGAACAAGAGAACGAACGTCGTCCTTCACCGGAAGAATTGGCAGAAGTGCTGGATATACCGGTTGACAAAATTGCCGATACCATGAAAGTGTCAGGTCGTCACATATCGGTAGATGCCCCTTTTGTGGAAGGAGAAGACAACAGTTTGTTGGATGTAATGATAAATGATGATTCACCAAATGCGGATCGTGTGTTGATTAACGAATCACTTTCTAAAGAAATTGAACGTGTATTAGCATTCACTTTATCTGACAGGGAACGCGATATCGTCAAGAAATTCTTTGGAATTGGTGTAACTGAAATGACACTTGAAGAAATAGGAGATGAATTCGGTTTAACCCGTGAACGTGTACGTCAGATTAAGGAAAAAGCAATTCGGAAATTAAGACCAAATGCTAAGAGCAAATTATTAAAAGGCTTTTTAGGGTAATCGGAGATGATTCTACGATTTCTTTAAATTTGAATATGAAGCAACCCCAACTGGTTGCTTCTTTTCGTTTTAGATATAGGATAATGATAAATCACTATAAAAACAAAAGAGAGATGTGTTTGATTACATCTCTCTTTTTAAGTATTGAAAAAAATTATACTAATTTAATGTCCAGGTTTTGTTTCAAAGCACTTAAAAATCCCTCTGTGCTTAAATAATTTTCATTTGTAAGTTTTTCTCCATAAATAAGAACAGCCAGATCTTTTGTCATCTTTCCTGATTCAACAGTTTCAATACACACTTGTTCCAGTTTTTCGCAGAAATCAAGTAAACGAGTATTATCATCTAGTTTTGCCCTGTGCATTAAGCCGCGCGTCCAGGCAAAAATAGAAGCAATAGGGTTGGTGGAAGTTTCCTTCCCTTGCTGATACTGACGAAAGTGACGGGTTACTGTTCCATGTGCTGCTTCAGCTTCAACAGTCTTACCATCGGGAGTAATAAGCACGGAGGACATTAATCCCAATGAGCCAAATCCCTGTGCAATGGTATCGGATTGAACATCGCCATCATAATTCTTACAGGCCCATACAAAACCACCGTTCCATTTCATACACGAAGCTACCATGTCGTCAATTAACCGGTGCTCGTAGGTTACACCTGCTTTATCGAGTTCAGCTTTGAATTCTTTTTCATATACTTCCTGGAAAATGTCTTTGAAACGACCATCGTATGCTTTTAGAATTGTGTTTTTTGTTGACAAGTACAATGGCCATTTCTTCTCCAATGCCATTTGAAAGGATGAACGGGCAAATCCATAGATTGATTCGTCAGTATTGTACATAGCCATGGCGACTCCATCGCCTTCGAAATTGAATACTTCCCAACTCTTTGTTTCACCGGCTTCATTAGTAAAAGTCATGCGTAAAGTTCCTTTGCCTTTAATCACCGTGTCAGTAGCTTTGTATTGGTCTCCATAGGCATGACGGCCTATAATAATGGGTTTTGTCCATCCCTGTACATATCGTGGCACATTGCTCATGATAATGGGTTCGCGGAATACAGTCCCGCCAATGATATTCCGAAGCGTTCCATTGGGGGATTTCCACATTTTTTTTAATCCAAATTCTTCCATCCTGGCCTCGTCGGGAGTAATGGTGGCGCATTTTATACCTACATTATACTGATTGATGGCATTTGCTGCTTCAACCGTTACCTGATCTTCTGTCAAATCCCGGTTCTCAATGCTTAAATCATAATACTTGATGTCAATGTCCAGATATGGAAGTATCAGTTGTTCTTTTATGAATTTCCATATAATCCGGGTCATTTCATCCCCATCAAGTTCCACGACAGGATTTGTTACTTTTATTTTTTCCATGCTTTTTTTTCTATGTCTAATGTCAAAAGTCTAATGTCAAAAGTGTCGAGACATAGCTTTCGTGATTCTTATATTTTTTAATTTACTTATTCTTATTTTTTGCTTGAATTATCGTCTGATTTTGGTTTTTTTTAAGTGTTCAATAAGTTTAAATAAAGCAGAACTAAGTATTATTGCTTTGTGTCTTAGTGCAGTTGCGATTTCAACTGAATAATAAGTCAAATCTTCACCTGCATATAACATACTTCTTACTTCACTGCAACTTGCTTTTGAAGTATTTAAATATCGAATAAAAAAAGAATCTGTGCCTGACTCTGATCCTTCAGCAATATTGTTCATTATTGAAATTGATGCTCTTTGAATCTGATCCTTAAATCCATAATCTTTACAATTTGCATTTAGATTATAAATATCTTTTACAAGAATTATGGCATCTTGCCATACTCTTAATTCTTCGAAGTTTCTCATGTTTTTGTGGATTAATTGTTACAAATGACAAAATGACAAAGAAAAGACAAAGAAAACAAAAGACAGAGGATAATGGACTAGACTATGTATTATAGATATTGGATAAAACAAAAAAAACAAAGAACAAAAGCCAGTATTTTATTGACCTTTGTCCTTTGACCTTTGACTTTTTTATCTTTCGTTCAGGGGTACAAACTGTTTCCGTTCACCCACATTTTTATAGGCAGGGCGAATGATTCGTTTGCTTGCAAAGTTTAGCTCTTCAATACGGTGGGCGGTCCATCCTGTAATACGTGCCATGGCGAACAATGGAGTAAACACTTCGGTTGGCAAACCAATGGCATCATATACAAATCCTGAATAAAAATCGACATTTGTACATACCTGTTTGTTGATGTCATTCCCTTTAAAGGCCATAAAGCTTTTAACAGCCCTTTCATCCAACAACTCCAGGAATGCAAATTCCTTTTGTAAGTTCTTTTCTTCAGCCAGTTGACGTGCCATTTCTTTCAACAACAATGCTCGTGGATCAGATACAGTATACACTGCATGTCCGATTCCATAAATCAAACCACTTTTGTTATAAACTTCCTTATTCAACATTTTCTTGAAATAGGTGTCAATCTCTTTCACATCTTTCCAATTGGAAATAGCAGTTTTAAGATGTTCGAACATTTGAACAACCTTTATGTTTGCTCCACCATGTAAAGGGCCTTTGAGAGAACCAATTCCGGCAGCTATTGATGAATAAGTATCCGTTTGTGAAGAACTGGTGACACGTACAGTAAATGTAGAATTGTTACCTCCTCCATGATCGGCATGAAGAATGAGCGTCAAGTCGAGTATCTTTACATCCAAGTCAGTATACCTGCCCGGACCTTTCATCATGTACAGGAAGTTTTCTGCCAGTGACATGTCTTCATTCGGGTGACGTATGTGCAATGATTTCCCTTGTTGACTATGACGTAGCGCATTAAATGCATAGGCAATGATAGTCGGGAATTTTGAGATTAAATCTATGGATTGGCGTATCAGGTTGTCTCGTGAAATATCATCCGGATTTGGATCGAAGGTGTATAAATCGAGTACGCTGCGTGCCAATATATTCATGACATCCTGACCTTCCAGATCCAGAATATGCATCGTTGCTTTCTGAGTCAGCGGCATGGCATTGTAAAGCACTTTTTTGAATGAGATTAATTCCTCCCCATCTGGTAAATAGCCTGCTAACAATAAAAATGCGGTTTCTTCAAATCCCAGCCTGTCTTCTTTTTGAAGGCCGTGAACTAAATCTTCCACATCGATCCCCCTGTAAAACAATTTTCCAGGAATGGCTTTCAAACCACCTTCCGGAAGTTTATCGTAACCAACCACATCACCCACTTTTGTTAACCCAACCAGTACCCCTGAATGATCTTCATTTCTTAAGCCTCGTTTAACGTTAAATTGAGTAAATAATTCTTTGTCGATTCTACTTGTTGTTTTTATCGTTTCCGATAGCTTATAAATCAGATAATCCTTTTCCATGACTTTCAATTTTATTTGTTTTATTCTTAATGTTGTTTGGTTGAATGGCTGACAGGTTGATCGGTTGAATAGTTGATAAACTTGATTGAGATATTTTAGTTGATTAAGTTGATTGAGTTAAATAAGTAAATTGAGTAAATTCAGTTCAATCACTTTATCCGATTGATAGTATAATGAGTTAAATCTATAAATTGTTCAGCCAAGTTAATGAGTAAATTGTTAAATAAATAGTATATGTTAATTAAGTAGCTGAATTATAGATTCATTTATTTTAATTTATTTCTCATTTCTCTTCTAAAATTGTTGGTTGAATCTACATAATTAACTTAATCTGTTTATTCAACTCAATCAACTCAATCAACCAATTAACCAATTAACTAATTAACCAATCAACCATTCATCGCATTCAACGCACTTCCGGCTTTAAACCAATCAATCTGTGCCTGGTTATAGGTGTGTGCTACTTCAAAGCTTTCCACGCTGCCATTGCTATGGAGTAACTGAACAGTCAGGGTTTTTCCTGGAGTAAAATCGGTCAATCCAAGAATATTGAAATGATCGTCTTCCTGAATCCTGTCATAATCGGATTTATCGATAAAAGTCAAAGCCAGCATGCCTTGTTTTTTCAGGTTTGTTTCGTGTATACGGGCAAATGATTTTACAAGTATTGTTTTTACATTCAGGAAACGGGGTTCCATGGCTGCATGTTCGCGGGAAGAACCTTCACCATAGTTTTCTTCCGCCACGACTATCGATCCCAGGTGTTGGGCTTTGTATTTTCGGGCTAATGCGGGAACGGTAAGGTATTCACCGGCCTGAGGGTCCAATACCGAATTGGTGCGTTCATTAAAGGCATTGACCGCCCCGATGAGCATATTGTCCGATATATTATCCAAATGGCCTCGGAACCGTAACCAGGAGCCTGCCATGGATATATGATCGGTGGTGCATTTCCCCTTTGTCTTGATAAGTAGCCGTTGATCGGTCAAGTCTTTCCCATCCCATGCCGGAAAAGGTTCAAGCAATTGCAGTCTCTTGGAGGCAGGGTCAATCTTTATTTCAATTTCACTTCCGTTGGAAGGAGCAATATACCCGGCGTCTTTTACGTCATACCCCTTGGGCGGTAATTCAAATCCGGTTGGTTCCTGAAGCTTAACATGTTCGCCATTTTCATTGATCAACGTATCAGTCAACGGATTGAAACATAAATCGCCGGCAATAGCTAATGCAGCCACCACTTCCGGAGAGCTGATAAACGTATGGGTATTCGGATTGCCATCGTTCCGTTTTGCAAAATTACGGTTGAAGGAAGTCAATATGGAATTAGGTCGATCCGATTGCCCTGATTCACGTCTCCACTGACCGATACAGGGTCCGCAGGCATTGGCCATGATTACACCGCCTACCGATTCAAACTCCGCCAGAATGCCATCCCGATCGGCCGTATAACGCACCTGTTCCGATCCCGGGTTGATGATAAACTGTGACTTTACCTTTACTTTTTGATCTTTTGCCTGCTTAACAACTGAGACCGCACGCGTCAGGTCTTCGTAGGAAGAGTTGGTACACGATCCAATCAAGCCAACTTCCAGAAACTGCGGATATCCTTTGTCTTTCACGGCCTTACCAAATTCTGAAAGTGTGTAAGCAGCATCAGGTGTAAACGGTCCGTTTATGTAAGGTTCTAATGTATTGAGATCTATGTTGATGATGCTGTCGTAATATTCTTCCGGCCGGGCTACCACTTCAGGGTCGGGTTGCAGGTGTTCGATGATATCATTCGCTGCTTTGGCAATCGAACTTCTTCCCGTGGCAATCAGGTAATCGGCTGATTTTTGATCGAATGGGAAAATGGAAGTCGTAGCTCCAACTTCGGCACCCATATTGCAAATGGTGCCTTTTCCGGTAGCCGAGAGGGTAGCTGTCCCTTCCCCGAAATACTCAATTACCGCATTCGTTCCACCTTTGACGGTAAGTATGCCGGCAAGTTTCAAAATAATATCTTTTGGTGAAGCCCATCCCGAAAGTTTTCCGGTAAGTTTCACTCCAATGATCTTCGGCATTTTCAGTTCCCAGGGCATCCCGGCCATGACATCCACTGCATCGGCACCACCTACTCCGATGGCTATCATTCCCAGTCCGCCTGCATTTGGAGTATGTGAATCGGTTCCAATCATCATGCCCCCCGGAAAAGCGTAATTTTCAAGGATCACCTGATGGATAATCCCTGCTCCCGGTTTCCAGAACCCGATTCCAAATTTATTGGAGATATTGCTCAAAAAGTCAAATACTTCCCGATTGGTTTCCACAGCAGTCTGCAGGTCGGGTTTTGCTGATATATGAGCCTGAATCAGATGATCACAATGCACAGTGGATGGAACGGCCACAGTTTTACGTCCCGAATTCATCAGTTGCAACAACGCCATTTGTGCCGTAGCATCCTGCATGGCCACCCTGTCCGGTGAGAAATTGACATAATCATCACCCCGTTTATAATTATCCAATGGTTCCTCGGCATTCAAATGCGAATAGAGAATTTTTTCGGTGAGGGTGAGCGGACGTTGTAATTTTTCTTTTATCCGGCTGATTTTTTCAGGGAGGGAAGCATAAATGCCTTGAATCATATCTTCATCAAATACCATAATAGCTGTATTTATAATCAATTTGTTACTTTTTTAACTGCAAATGTAATAAAAAATAACTTTAACACCCTTTTTGTGCTAAATTTATTTGTTAAATAAACAAATATTCCTGTATAATGTTCATTGTAAAGATACAATATTAAATTATTAAACCTCTATGGAAAGTCCTTATTAAAAGCCACTTTTTTTAAAATTAACGCACTTGTTAGCAATTTGTACTTTTCGTGTCCAAAATTCAAAGTATTTAGTTGTATTCATATCAAAAGGTGTGTTCTATCTCCTGGTTACCCGTCGACAATTTTTACAATATCGACCTCTACCTGAGTTGCGTCCTTTTTTTCTGACCACGTTGCTTTCTGACTGCGCAAATCTGTTCAACTTGTAAACATAATTGCTTCACTTTCGTAATAGAATATCTTCGGAATTCAGCCTTTATTTGTCTTAAGTTGCCATAGGGTTGCCATAGGGTTGCGATAGGGTTGCGTTAGGGT
>CAIYOZ010000331.1 GCA_903927945.1 uncultured Bacteroidales bacterium
CCTGAAGGGGATGTGTAGTTACATTCGTCTCTTAATATTAAATTTACAGCTAAAATTTACAAATCACTTCGCAAACCACTCTTCACATCCCCTCTTACTCCCTCTCCATTTGGAGAGGGTTGGGGTGAGGTCGGGGCTTGGGGCAGTTCTCCATCTTTCCAAAAATAAGAGTTTTCCCTTAGTCAAAATACAAGTTTCCCCTATTAAATCACAATTTTCCCAACCGTACATTTGTTCAAATTCTTTTTCAATCCAAAAAAGAGATGAACATTGCCATTGTAGAACAGAACAAACTATACCGTGAAGGACTCAAAGTGCTTCTAAATCAAACTCCTGACTTTCGGGTTGTTTTCGACACGGATAATAATTCCGACTTTCTACAATTTCTCAAAACCAACAGCACCGACATTGTTTTCATCGGATTTGAATGTATCGAAACACAATGTTCAAAAAAACTGCTGGAATTCATAAAACTACATCCCGAAACCAAGATTATCGTACTCACTCCATCACTCGAAATTTGTAGGTACGAAACCCTTATACAGGCCTATTGCATGGATGTAATGTTAAGAAACTCTACAAAAAAAGACTTTAATAACCACATAAGAGAAATAGAAAATAATAAATTATACTAATCAATTCACCATGAAAACAAATTTAGTAAAAAACTTCGTAATCCTGCTGGTATTAGCCATCAGCATTCAGTTACAGGCGCAAACACAATCGGCCGGAACATTCCTTTTGTTTAGAGGCACCAATCAGTATGTTTCCGGTACAACGGGAATAAGTACCAGCCTTACGGCAATAACCATCGAAGCATGGGTGAATCACAACACCTTGCCAGCTGGAGCGATTCAGCGGTATGTAACCATTCAGCCCGAAGTGGCAGTATTGCGCTACGATGGAAGCGGTTCCGGAGGTACTAACCAATTGCATTTCTACATTAAAAACGCCAGTGGTGCTATTGTTAGTCTTAGGGTTAACAATGTGCTCTCCACAACATGGATGCATGTAGCCGGTACGTACGATGGCACAACCATGAAACTGTACCTAAACGGCAGACTCCTGAAAAGTGGTGCTGCCTCAGGTCTGACTGCTCCTTCGGGAAGTTTTTTGTTTAGCGCCAACAGTTCGGAAGCATTTGACGGAGCGATGGATGAAGTAAGCGTTTGGAATTATGCCCGTACAATGGCTGATATCCGCGAAGATATGTATCGTGCAGCACCTATTGCGAATGCAAATCTTATAAACTACTGGCAGTTTAACAATGGAGGCAGCAACACGTTGACCGACTCAAAGGGAACAGCTACCGGTACACTTTACAATATGGACAATGGCAACTGGTATAATTCTCATATTCCGTTTGCAGCCGGAGCTGTAAATACCCAGCGAGTAACCGCTACAGGCACAAAAACCTTTACCGGAACCGGTTTAGTAACGAATTTTACGGCTAAAAGCGGTACCGATACCATCGTGGCAAGTAGAATTGATAATTCGCCAAATACATATAAGCTGGCAGTTACTAAAGAATATAATTCGCAATATTGGGTGATAAACCGTTTTGGAACAGGCTCATTTACAGCTAACCTCACGTTCACTGTTAGCGAGGATCTTACAAGCGCACAGCAAGCACATCCCAGCCTGATAAAGCTTTACAAAAGGAATGGCAATAATGATGACGATGGCTCTTGGTCGCAGATTGCAACCGCTACCAGCGTGAATGCAGTAAATAATACGGCTACATTTAATGGGATAACAAGTTTTGACGGGCAATATTTGGTTTGTGAAATTACTCCTGCTAATACTCCCGGTACAGCAATCAATTTTAATGGTACCGATGCGTATGTTAATTGCGGGAATGCTACCGGCCTCAACATAACAGGGTCTATAACTGTAGAAGCATGGATAAAAGCTACTTCATGGAAAACCAATGTATCTGATGGAACTATTTTATCCAAATTAATAAATTTACCTGGAGAATTGTATTATACCCCTCCATCTAATTACGGATATGCGCTGCGTTGTGGCAACAATGGCAGGTTGAGTTTTGTTTTCGGTAGTGGGATAGGAGATGAAGGATGGTATGAAGTTATTTCCAACCCGGTCATGTCGTTAAATCAATGGACGCATGTGGCAGGTGTTTACAACGGTTCTACCATGTCTATTTATATAAATGGCACGCTCTGCGGGCAAAGTTCAGTGTCAAAGCCTATTGGGGCCTACTCACAACCGCTCTATATTGGAAGCGACCCA
>CAIYOZ010000332.1 GCA_903927945.1 uncultured Bacteroidales bacterium
CGTCCTAACCGATAGACGAATGGGCCTTTCGGCTTTGTTATGCTTGTTGCAGTAGAGGAAACGTTCGCCTCAATTGCGGGTGCAAATATACGGCTCTTTTTTGAATTGGCAAGTACTTTCAAGTAAATATTTCTTTTTTTTCGTAAACTGCTATTTATCAACAACTCTATTTAAACCAGCTATTGGGTTTTCTATTTCAATAAAGATTATTGCCCGAAAAAAATGTTATATTTGTCAACTAAACTGAGTTCCTATGCAAGTTAAAACCTCCGGTGTCGTCCTTCATGCACTAAAATATACTGATTCCTCATCCATCATCACCGTCTATACACGTCAATTTGGACGGATTTCATATATGGTGCATGGAATGAATAAAAAGAAATCACTTTGTCCGGCAGCTTTTATACAACCTCTGTCCTTAGTCGAGATAGATGTGTATCATACTCCGGGTAAAAATATTCAGCGGTTAAAAGAAATAAGAATGGAACACCCTTTTACCGGAATACCCTACGATCCTATTAAAAACTCACTGGCTTTATTTCTCTCGGAAGTTCTTTTCCGAACCCTTCGTCAGTCCGAACCGGATGAAAGTTTATACCTTTTCCTTGAAAACTCCATCCTGCAGCTCGATTGCAGCGAAACCGGCATAGCAAACTTTCATCTGATATTTCTCCTCCGACTGACCCGATACCTGGGTTTTGAACCCAACCAGGATGAAGTGCCTTCAAATTATTTCGATTTAATGAATGGGGTGTTTCTTAAAGAGAAACCGGTACATGCTCATTTCACACTACCGGATGTTTCCGTTGATTTTATCAGGGTTTTAAATGCCGACTATTCAACCATGCATAATTTGGCATTTACAAGGGCAAGACGGGCCAATTTACTGCAAAGCATTGTTACATACTACCAGCTTCATATACCCGACTTTCACGGGCTCCATTCGCTCGAGGTGCTCCATAGTCTGTTTGATGACTGAGAGGAGTTATTTAGTACCCTTTACTAATACGATGATCTTCTCGCCTATTTTTATCTTACTACCGGATTTTTGATTCCATTTCTTAAGCTCTTCCACGGTACAACCATATACTTTGGCAATTGTGTAATACGATTCGCCCGGTTTAACTTTATGGTCAATGCTTTTCGAGTCTCCCTTTTCAGTAACATTCTTTGTTTTCTCCGACTCTTTACTTAGTTTCAACTCCTGGCCGAATCGTATTTTGGAGTCCTGAAGATCATTTATTTTCTTCAGTTCTTCAACGGTCATGTTATTGTCTTTTGCAATGCTGATAAGACTTTCACCTTTTTGTATTTTGTGAGAATTTGTGTTTATCTTTCGATCAGCCTTTACGGATTCATTTTCAGCAGTCTCTTTTTTTGAGTTTTGAGCAATAGTTGAGTTGTCTGTATTTAGTTTTAGTTCCTGCCCCAGCTTAAGTTTTGAGTCTTTCAGGTTATTTATCCGCTTCAATTCTTCAACGGTCGTATTATTGTCCCTTGCAATGCTGCCTAAAGTTTCTCCTTTATGAATTTTAATGGAACCCGACTTCTCATTCTTCTTTTTTTCTTGCTTTTTTTCAGTCTTATCTTCAATTGAATTTTGACCTTTATCATTAGTTGTCTGAGTTAGTCTTATTTCCTGACCTTGATGAATTTTTGAATCATTCAGGTTATTCATTTTCTTCAATTCTTCAACTGTCGTGTTATTGGCTCTGGCGATACTGCCCAGGGTCTCTCCTTTTTTAATTTTCAGCGTGAATTGCTTCTCATCTGTATTCTTATTCTCTACCTTAACTTCTTTTTTCTCTGATTGGGAATTCAGATCCTTCGCTTGACTCACTTTTAATTCCTGACCCGGACGAATTTTTGATTCCCCCATGTTATTCATTTTCTTCAATTCATCAACCGGTATATCATACAATTTTGAAATGCCAAATAATGTCTCCCCGGAAAGAACCTTGTGGGTTGCGGATTTTGGAGACTCTTCAGCATTGGCAAGAAATTCTTTCTTTTCTGGGACAACCGGTTGTGTTACCTTCAACTTCTGACCCGGATGGATCTTCCCTTTGATGAGCTTATTGAAGTTTTTCAACTCATCAATTGAAATATGATATAATTTGGATATACTGAATAATGTTTCCCCTTTCTTGACGGAATGTAGTTTAGCTGCATAAATCCTTTCCTGTTGCTGATCCCCTTTTGACATTCCGCTTATATTTGTTTCGGAGTTACCGGTAATAGCAGGAGCGCTATTATCATTGGATGGTATCGGCTGAACAATCATTTCAGTTTCTTCATCCTTGATCATGAGGTCTTCACTTGGGTTTAATTTGTTTCCTTTGATATGATTTTTGCGTTTAAGCTCGGCAACCGTCATCCCATATTTCTTTGAAATGGATGAAAGCGTTTCTCCTGGTTTAACGCGATGGTATTTAGCAGGGATTACTTTTTTCAGTGTACGCGAAGGAGAGGCTAACGGTGCAAAAGGAATCGAATCTTTTAAAGATTTATCCCTTTTTGCCATGAACTTCGTAATAGCCAGCATCTGATTTGCATTTACCACGCGACTTGCTTTCAGGTATCGTTTCGTATAATATTCCTCCGTGGAGTTCGAGATGGTCACTCCACTGCGCACAGCAGCATGAATAAAGTCAAATTCGCCGTTTTCTTTTGTGGCAGTTACTATCCCTACATGTCCCACATTCTTGCTTCTTCTCCGACCCGAGAAGAACACCAGATCGCCAACTTTCAGGTTGGAACGGTCCACGGTATCAAACTGTTTTGACTGATCACTTGATGAATGATCCAGGTTATACCCAAAATTACGATATACATAGGAAGTAAAACCCGAACAATCGAATGATGATACACCCGGTGATCCGAAATGATAAGGAGTCTTTAAAAAAATCTTTCCAAAGTTGACTACTGAGTCCGTAAGTGATCTATGATTGGGGTTAAAAAAGTTATTTTTCAATGTATCCTTAACCGTCGAATGATCTGGTTCCAAATGGTTGCCAGCCATTGAAAAAAAGGATAAAAATAGGAGTATAAAAGGGAGTAGTAATTGTTTTCTCAACACCATAATTAAAAGAGTCTGATAATTAATGTATTGCAAAGATAACTTTTTCAGGGTATAAATAAGAAGCAATTTTTTCTTTTTAATGAAAAAAGGGTTTCTTTATAAACGTGCCTAAAATCATAATAAAACCCATCAAAAACAAAGTTCCGCACCAAGAGTTGTAACTTCCAATCTTACTTTTTCACCGAATATCAATGGTAAATTGTTGTCTACATGACCCGCCGGGAAATTGAAACAAACCGGGTAGTCATACTCTTTTACGGCGTTTAAAATGATTTCCTGAATGGTTTGCATCATCAACGGATCTTCTTCACAATCACTAAATTGACCCACTATTAGTCCTGAAAGCTGAGCCAATACACCGCTGAATCGAAGATTTTGTATCATTCGGTCAATCTGATAGGGCTTTTCACCTATGTCTTCAATAAAAAGCAGGGTGTTTTCTGATTTTAAATCATACTGACTTCCCCTCAAACCCATAAGTACCGATAAGTTCCCGCCCACCAGCTTTCCCTCCGTATGACCGTTTTTATTTAAAGCCTGAGAAGGGATGTGGTAAGTGGGCCTTTCGCCAAACAACATTTTCCTCAACAGCTCTGTAGGTTCTGAATTGTCCGGTAATTCTGAAAGAAGCTTAGTCATCATGCCATGAATGGATTCAATGCCCAGATTCGAAATCACGGCATGCAATATGGTGACATCGCTAAAACCAATCAGCCACTTCGGAGATTGAATGAAGCCTGTGAAATCAAGTTTATCGATTATCTGAGCCAATCCGTACCCGCCACGACTGCACAATATGGATTTTACCTCCGGATCATCCAGTGCTTGTTGCAAGTCGGACGTTCGTTGAGCAGGAGTCCCGGCAAACCTGCCATATTCCGACCGGGCATATGTACCCTCGGTGACTCTTAGCCCCCAACCCGACAGCACTTCTTTTGCCCCATCAACGTATTCCGGATGAATGGAACCTGAAGGGGAAACAATTCTGATTTGATCGGAAGGTTTAAGGAAGTCTGGAGTCATGGTAATAATTTTCAGGTCGTGTTCAAAGTTCTTTTGTAAATATACAGGCTTTTGCGATTAATACCTCAGCCATTTCCACATTTCCTTCCACGACACTTTCTTGCCGTACATCAGGATTCCCGTCCTGTAAATCTTACCGGCCATCCACGTGGTGCCGATAAACGATAACACTAAAATAGTCAGCGAAGCGGCTATTTGCCATACCGGGACTCCAAACGGCAACCTGACCATCATCACGATCGGTGAGGTGAATGGGATCATCGAGCACCAGAGCGCCAACGGACCATCCGGATTCTGGGCACTGTAGATAGCTGCATAAATGGCAAATATGATAGGCAGGGTCAATGGCAAAGAGAACTGCTGGGTGTCGGTCTCGCTATCAACAGCCGAACCAACGGCAGCAAACAACGAAGCATATAACAGATATCCACCCAGGAAATAAACTACAAAGAAAATGGCTATCTTCATAAAATCAAAACCACTCATTAATCCGTAAACCTCACGAATCATGCCTGCCGTTCCCGAAGCCGGCATACTTTGTGCTCCCATACCTACTTGGCTGGCATGTTGCAGGGAATTTAAATCAACACTGCCTCCAATAAAACTACCCACAGCTAATGATATAATCGTGGTAAGCACAACCCACATCAGGAATTGTGTCAGTCCAACCAACGCAATCCCGATAATTTTCCCCATCATCAATTCAAAAGGCCTGACCGAGGAAATAATGACTTCCACAATGCGGCTTGTTTTTTCCTGAACCACCCCCTGCATGACCTGAGCCCCGTAAATGATGATAAACAGGTAGATCATAAATGCAGATATCATCCCAATCCCCAGTGCCAGTTCTGCTGACCCTATTTCATCTTTGCCATTGCTACCCCACTTGATGGTGGGAATAGAGATATTCGCCCGCGAATTCTCGACCATCTTCTTGAGATTTGGTATTTTATAGGAGGCCAGCTTTTGTTGTTCCACATAACTGTTCAACAGCCCGGTAATGTAGGTTTTAATCTCCAGGTTGACTTGTTCATTCGAATAAATCGTCACGGCATTCGGGTTTTTAGCCAAATCTCCATGAATAACCAGTAACGCTGCAAACTCCTTGTTTTCGACATTTTCTTTCTTGACTTCTTCTACCGGTCTTTCCACAAAGTCGAAGATATACGATTCGTTATTTTTCAAGACGCTGTGGTAGAGGTTCGTCTTATCGATCACCACAATGTGTTTTTGATTCGTATCCTTCAGGCTCGACAGCCACAAAGGGATCGTAATCATTCCGGCAAACAAAAGCGGAGTCAGCAGGGTTAGTATGATGAACGACTTTTTCATCACACGGGTCGTATATTCCCTTTTTATTATTAATGTTATTTTTGACATGGCTATTTTCTTACACTTTCAATAAAAATATCATTCATACTAGGCAGTAATTCTTCGAAAGTATGGATTTCAGTTTGTTTGATGAGCGAACCCAACAAGATATTATTGCTTTCCACTTGTTTTTTCAGGATCTTACTCTCCACAATGCCGTCTTTTTCCACCTGTGATATCAGCTCAAAGTCGTCTCCGGTAATAGGGCTGGACGAACGTATCAGATAAGTCCTGGTAGCATGTGAAGCCCTGATAGCCGCCACATTTCCCTGTAGCACGATCTTTGACAGGTTTACAAGGGATATATTCTCGCATAGGTCCTCCACCGTTTCCATATTGTGAGTAGAAAAAATAATGGTGGCACCGTTTCTCTTAAGCTCTAGTATTTCACGTTTCATCAAATCCGCATTTACCGGGTCAAAACCACTGAACGGTTCATCAAAAATCAACAATTTAGGATTATGTAATATGGTGGTGACAAATTGCACTTTCTGAGCCATCCCTTTCGACAATTCTTCCACTTTCTTATCCCACCACTCTTGTATCTCAAATTTCTCGAACCAGTATTTCAAGGCCTGCAGGGCGTCGTGCTTGCTCATTCCTTTCAGTTGTGCCAGGTAAAGCGCCTGATCACCCACTTTCATCTTCTTGTACAATCCTCGTTCTTCTGGCAGGTATCCGATGCGTTCAACATCCTTTGGAGTCATTCGTTTCCCATTTAACAACACCACCCCGCTGTCGGGAGCTGTGATGCAATTGATAATACGGATCAGCGTGGTCTTCCCGGCACCATTTGGCCCCAGCAACCCGTAAATCGTATTCTCAGGAACAGTCAGGCTCACGCTGTCCAATGCCAGATGCCCGGCAAATTGTTTCACTACATTTTCTACTTCTAAAAGAATCATGCTGTTATGTCTTGTTGTTGAATTGTGAAATAGTTAAATACGTATCACTCTTCACTATAAACTATAAACTATAAACTATTTCACATCTTCCCCTCGTCGCTAAAACTATAATACTCCCCGCGAGCGATTATAATATGGTCGAGCAGTGTAATCCCGATAGCTTCGCAACCCGTTTTAATGCGTCGGGTAATCTGTTCGTCTTCATGGCTTGGACGATTCTGTCCCGAAGGGTGATTGTGAGCTACCACTACCGACTGTGCCGATTTTTCGAGGGCTATTTTCAACAGCATGGGTACATCCACCACCGTTTGCTTGGTTCCCCCCTGTGTCAGACGTTTTACTTCGATCACCTTGTTGGCACCGTTCAGCAACCCCATCCAGAATTCCTCGTGAGGCAGGTCAATCAGTTGTGATTCAAAAAGGTCAAACAGATCCCTGCTGGAGGTGATCTTCTTCCGTTCCAGGATATCACTGGTCCGGCGTCTTTTCCCCAACTCCAGGGCTGCCATAATGGTAATGGCCTTTGCTTCCCCGATTCCCTTGAATCGCTTGCACAGGTCGGCAATAGTCAGTTGCGCCAGCTCATTCAGGTTATCCTGACAGTCTTTTAGAATCCGACGCGACAGCTCAACAGCAGTCTCATCCTTATTCCCTATGGCAATCAGTATCGCCAATAACTCAGCATCCGAAAGGCTCTGGCATCCTTTGCGTTGCATCTTCTCACGTGGCCGGTCATCTTCTGCCCAGTCACGAATGGTCATTCGCTTGTCGTCTGTTAGCATGCCTCAAAAATACGAATAATTTTTACTTTCACAAACTATCTTAAGAAATAATAAAAAAGCTGCCTCAAACACGTAGTCAGAGGCAGCTTTTTTATTATTTATAAATTCAAATATCTTTAATCTTAAATGGGTTATACGAAATAGTGTGATCGAACACATCCGTTTCTTCGCGTTTCTTCACCTGCCTGACAATGTAATTGGTGAGAGGCAATGCCAGGATCTCATAGGCAGTCTTCAACCCGGCCTGTGTCACGATCAGGTTCATCAGTTCATGCCGGTGCAGGACACCCGAAAAGGCAATGGTGATAAATATTAGTGAATCGGCCCCTTCTCCCACGATGGTGGAAGCCACTGCCCGAATCGAGAAATGTCGTCCGTGTTGCATGATCTTCATCTTGCTCATCACGAAGGCATTCAGGAATGAACCTATCAGAAAAGCAATAAAGCTGGCCACTGTGATGCGTTCGGTGCTGTGAAGTATCATGGCAAAAGAACCTTGATGCATGAAGTGCGGTGAAGCAGGTGCCCAGATACTAATGCGGAATATAAGTATCACGAAGAAATTCATCAGGAAACCATTCCAGATAATAAGTCTCATCTTGCGGTAACCCCACACCTCGGCAATCAGGTCGTTGATGATATAAGTGATGGGGAAAACCAACATCCCGGCAGTAATTTCAATGCCCCACAAGGTAATCAACTTTTGCCCGACGATATTGGCAGTAATCAGACAGACTGTAAAGAACAGCCCAAAGATCATATACGTTACTGAAACCTGTTTTTTCATTCTTTTCTTTGTTCGTGATGACAAAGATAGAAGTTTTAGTTGAAAAATAAAATCCACTCTCCCCTCAGAAATGACAAATTGCACCTAATCTTTGATAAAGTAGTGGATAACATGAAGTTGTCCCGCCAGCAACCAATCAACCTATTAACTTATTAACCAATCAACTAATCAACCAATTAACTAATTAACCAATTAACCAATTAACTTAATCAACCAATTAACCAATTAACCAATCAACTCAATCAACCAATTAACCAATCAACTAATCAACCAATCAACCAACATCAAATTGTCTGCTTGATTCCCGTAACCGTCACATCCAACACCCTGGTTAAGAAGGAGAACTTTTCCTTCATCATGTCGTATATTGGCCCAGATTCGTGATAACATGCTGTTCCATCAATCATAAATCCTGTTCCCTGGTAGTCCCGATACCCCAGTACTTCCTTGCTGCCCAGCGTGATTTTCACCTTGTCATTCACCAGTATGTTCTTTTCAGTTTTTCGCATACCATACGCCGGAATCAAAATATGCTCGTCGTCGGTTACCACCAAATAAGAATTCCACGTATTTACCACATGTGGTTGAACCCCCCACGAAACAATAGCTACTACTCCTTCATGTTGAAGCACTTCGATAAATTTCTCAGGCAGAATCTTTTCTGTTTTCATTTTTTCCATTTCTAATTTGTTTATGTTTATTTCTATATCTTCTCTTGAAGCGCAAAGTTAGTGCTATAAAAACAATGCATTCCTTAAACCTGTTTAAGAAATAAACAAAATTACCGCCTTTTACGGAGTTCACTCATGTATTCAGGGGTCAAACCCAGGTAGGAAGCGATCATGTATTGCGGAACCCGTTGGAAAAACTGAGGGAAGGAAGAGACAAAATGAGTATACATTTCTTCTTTGGAAAGTTGATAAATCATTTTTACCCGTAACTGTGAGGCTGCCAGGGCACGTTGCATCATGATGCGAAAGTAATGCTCCAATTGAGGCAATTCGCTGAATAGTTTATCCTGGAGGGAATAGTCAACTGCCACTACAAACGACCGTTCAACAGCTTGTATGGAGTATTCCGAAGGGCTTTGTCGTGCTAAACTAAAATAGTCGGACAACCACCACGTCTCAATGGCAAATTGGGTGGTCTGTTCCACCATCTTATCGTTGTAAAAAAACATCCGCAGGCAACCTCTTTCCACAAAATAGTTGTTCCGGCAAACTTCCCCTTCTTTAATCAGGTATTCCCGTCTTTTCAACTCTACCGGTTGCACATACTTTTCCAGTACCTTAACTTCCTGATCGCTCAGTTCTACATATCGCCTGATATGGGCTATAAAATCGGGGTAATTAGTTGACATTATATGAAGGTAAAGTTGGATAAATTCTAAATAGTTACATTCTTATCTTATATTCTTCATAAGGAATGTGAGTGGGAAGAACAATATATTGTTGTATTTGAATAAAGAATAGCAACATTATTTTGTTCGCTTACGTAGATCTGTTCCAAAACGCACTTTCAATTTATCCCACAAATACTCTTCTGCCTCTTCAATTGAAATGGTTTCTTCAGCTTCAACTAAAGTAATTGGTGTGGAATTTGGAGTTTCAACTGATTGGCTATGTTTCTCCAACTCCAGTTTGCTTTTTTAGTTATTCGCTTTTTCACTATCAACCAATCAACTTAATCAACCTAATTAACTGATCAACTTAATCAACCAATTAACTTAATCAACCAATTAACTTAATCAACCAATTAACTAATCAACCAATCTATCTCCTGATCCTTATCTGAATGGCATTTTCCAACGGTTCTTCACAGAAAAAGATCATATAACCGCCACCACCCGCGCCACTGATTTTCCATCCCAGCACCCGATCTTTATACGATTCTATCTGGGCAGTAATATCGGGTGTTATCATGTGTGGAAACATGGCAATCTGCGCTTCATAACTTTCCACCATCGCTTTGCCTACCGCCGAAGCATCACGCTTTAGCAAGGCTTTCCAGCAATCATCGGCGGCACAGCTTAACCTGCCTGCATTGGTGGGTTCTATCTGTGTATCTGCCAACACATCATAGTTCTTATGACGCGGATAAAGTGGTATCATCCAAAGTCGTTGTTCTATCCAGTCAAGAAGCTCAGAATCCAGTTCGCTTTGAATTTTCGAAGGCCAGAAGTCACCATCGTAATAGTAGTTATTCAATCCGGGCATGGTGATTCCCAGGGAGTCCTGTGAACCGCTTATATAGGTTGTCCCCGGTGGATTCTCAAAACAAAACAGCATGCGGGCAAGCTTTTCCTTGTCACCCTCGGGTACATCGGATTGCCAGAGTTCAATGGCCTTCTTTCGGCTGCTGGTGGACATTCCGCTCCGGTCATTAAATTCATAATCGGGCTCTATGCAGAGGGTCAATACGGAACCGCAGGCATGTTTACTCACATAAGGTTGATCCAGCCAGCCACCTGCCAGGTCAATGCGGTACGGGATATTGCACTCCTTTCGCAGGGAGGTGGTAGAACGGGGAGGTAAATTATCATGCGGAACACGTTTGCTCACTACGTATTCAATGTCATATTTCTTACACAGCATTTCTTTTGCAAGGGTATGTCCGTCGGCATTGACAAAGAAGATATCCGGCTTTAATGTTTCCAGCTCAGTCAAAAAGTCCAGCAATCCACTTCCGCGGTTAATCCAGGCATCTTTGACTACTTTTAATGACTTCACCATGTACAGCCTTTCAGCATCTGAATTAATGGTCTTACGGGCTTTCAAATCAAAAATGGTTTTATCGGAACCAATGCCTACAAACAACTCGCCATATTGGGCAGCCTCTTCAAAAAATGCCACGTGTCCACTGTGAAGCATATCATAGCATCCACTCACAAAAACTTTCTTCATCCTATTCTATTCAAATACAGTTAATTATTTTCTGCTTGACCCTGTACGGTCATAACCGTTGATGTTCATATCCGTAGATCGTGCAAATATACTCGTTTAATTTCGATAGATAAAGAGTTCATTAAAACAAATTGACACGACACTTATCGACCCGCTCGCTCATGCCAAACAACGATACTCTTTAAGCGAGCGGGTCGTGCTACTACATCACACGACCCCGTCGCTATTCGCGACGGGGCCGGTAAATTCGACCCGCTCGCTCATTTCGATACCAGGATGCTTTAAGCGAGTGGGTGATGGAACATAAATCTTTTATTTAAACCCCTCATATACCACCTGAACCTTATCCAACGCCGCCTCTTCCCGTTGCATTTGCTTTGTACGGATAGTCAGTAAATAATAGGGCTTTTGCAACGGTATCCATTTAGTCTTCAACGCTGTTCCCCCATCACTCATGGTTAATCTAGCTTCACTGGATGTAAAGGTATGGGATTCCCGCTGTTTATTCTTCACGGATTTTTTTCTGCTGAATTTATACGTGGACTCCGAAAGGTAATAACTTCCACCCCACCGGCTGTAGGTAGCATGATTACGGGTTACCCACACATCATATTTCATTCCAAGCCGGGGAGCAAAAACTTTATAGAAAAGGGTGGTATTGTTTTTAAAATTATACTCCGTATCAGTCACGTGCTCCGATTCAACGATCACTTTATGCAGCGTATCCACCACGATATACCCATGATTGCCATCCCGGTTATTTTCATGAAACATGAGTTGCACCAACAGGCGGTTGGAGGGTTTATACAATCCGTTTTGTGTAAAGACGTTATTCCGCAGGAATTTAGGATCGAAATAACTCATAAAATCAACATACAGCATTGTCTTCAGATTTGTGAAATCAACGCCTGCCGTTTTATCTTTATACCTGATCACATTGTGTTGGGCATCGATAAAGTAATTGGTATTGTCAAGCCTGACAGGCATTTGCAGGACTCCATTGCTGGCAAAAGCATACCCGGTGGAGTCGGTTAATGTGGAAGTCTCATACTGATAGGTAGGTTGTTTTGGGGAAGCGCGGTAATTCTTGTTTTTTTGTTTCACCACCTCATTCAATATCCTGCTGATCCATCGGGGTTCCTTGTTTCGGATCGTAATTTCGGATAATATCACCGAGGTAGGTGTCAAAAACAGGGTGTCACTCAAATTCGCTTTCAGTACTTCCTTTCTTTCGTAATTTATGTGTGAAAAGCTGAGTGATTGGAAAGGGAAAGCAATTGAAAAATGCCCTTTATCGTTGCTCATGGCTCCCAGCGTATTCTCCCCTTTTTGAGTGTAAATGTTTACATACGCTATGGGAAGCCTGGTTTGTATATCCGCCACGACTCCCTGACTCTGAGACATCAAATTAAGCGGAGCTATTGAAAAGAAAATAAAGACTATTAAAATAATTCTCTTCTTCAATAATTTCATAAGTTCAGTTTAATGTACTTGAATAAAACCCGATCTTGCGTCTAACCGATTCTTCTTTTTATCGGTTTGACGCATAAAAGACAAACTGTTTCTCTTTATTTCCCATATCCGACAAACCGCTTGCGTCTAACCGATTCTTCTTTTTATCGGTTTGACGCATAAAAGACAAACAGTATCA
>CAIYOZ010000333.1 GCA_903927945.1 uncultured Bacteroidales bacterium
AGCTAATTAATTAATTTAAGTTGCTACCAATAAATTTAATGATTTGCTAAACGTGAAGCTCCAAAGGAATAATTTGATTTTCAATAAGAATCCTTTAATAGAAGTTGCATGAATTCGTTTTGGCATCAGCGCTGTGATTTGAGAAAAAGTGTTTTCAATAATTTTTCTCTTGATGTTTTTGTAGTAAGTCCTGTAAAAAGGTTCCATTCTTTTGCTTGTAGCTTTTCTAACTACGTCAAGCCAAATATTTTCACATTCCATCATCAAGTCCTCAAATTCATAATCAACATAGGCACTATCGCAAATATTCCGGCTGCCTTCTGGAATATTCATGGGCAAGGCTTTCATTCCCCTGCTGTCATGCCAACTCCCGGGTACGATAGCGAACTCAACAGGACAGCCATTAATAGTAGCTATGACTTGTATCTTAAAGCCGTAAAAATATTCTCGTTTAGACACACATTTTCCGCGGTATTGCCTGTCATATGGAAGAATGCGGTTATTAGCTATACGAATATTATGACAAACACTTACCGGAAAACTGTCCATCACGTATTCCATGCTTGTGTTGAATCGCTTAAGCAATTCCCCCGCCGAAAGAAATATTTGTCCCATCAATTCTTCAATGGCCGCCAATCTACGATTAAATCTACTTTCCTCAAGTACGTATGTAAACAACCCACTTTCCCTCGCATAAGCCAATGCCTTCTCATAATGACCACTAAAATAAATCATCGACAAAAATCCTATCAGCATTACTTCCGAATCACTCATTTTTCTTTGTTTATCCTCTTTATGTCCAATTTTTTTCAAAAAATCATCAAAAAAACAGTAAATTGCGATGGCATTGTCTATCATGGCTCTGATATGGTTTGGTTAGAACTACCATTATCGGAAGTTTCCATTGATAGACTTTGCCTTTTATTATATTTTTATCAAACACCTTTTGTTAATATCATAGGTCGCAACTTAAATTAATTAGATTAACTTGAATTTAAACTTATATATACGAACTTCGTCAGCACCAATTGCGGCATTCGGAATTTTAATATTATTCAGCTGACTGATGACATAATTCTTCAGCATTTCATTATCCGAGTTGATCTGTTTTACATTTATCCTGCCATCATTATCCATTTGAACTTCAACGATAACAAATCCGGTTATACCTTCTGACTTTGCTTCTGCCGGATATTTAAAGACCGATTTAATCACATCATCAAGGATAGTAACAGATGAAGTGTTAACTGCCTGTGCCGAAAGTGAAAAAACACTGATCAGGATCGTGCTTATCATTATTGCAAAATTTTTTGTTTTCATGGTTTTCATTTTTAGATTGTTCTTTTAATTTTTTGGTTACATATTATTTTAAAATCTGAACCAAAATTAATTCCGCCTTATGGAATACTAAAATTATTTAGATGATAATCAAACAATTCGGGTTAACCTGAGATATTTTCTCTTTTACACACTTATCGTGTACATTAAGCTAATTATTGGGTAAATCCCCTGTTTCGTCGTTCATATGAATAAATGAAAATAATTGAATATTATCTGTAATATATTGTAATGTTGTTTTTTACAATTAAATTGCGATTTATCATCAAAGCTTAAATATTTTTTGAATCTCATTGCAAATTGTTTTAATTTAGCTCCATCAATTTAAGATTTATGAGAACAGTAATATTCCTTTTCATCACCTTATTTATTATTTCTGAAAGTAAGCTTTGTGCGCAGAAGCACTATTATAAAGCTCAGGCGCATTGCCATACCACCAATTCCGATGGCGCACTTGCCCCTGTTGATGTTATGTATCAATACGGAATTAAGGGCTACCGGATACTGTTTATCACCGATCATGGTTACATGACTGACGGAGAAGCGTTAAGCAATCCATTGATGCTTTGCATCAATTCAGAGGAGGTCACATTTCATAATCATGTAAACGCTTTCAATATAAGACATACCATTGATGATGCCAATTTGACCATACAGCCTGCTTTGGATTCTATCCACGCTCAGGGAGCAATGGCTATGGTAAACCATCCTATTCCTAGGTATCCTTCCGACTGGAGCTTATCTTGCCTTGATTTTCAATATCTTAACTATATTGACTTTATGGAAATTCATAATGGAGGAACTGAATTATACGCTCCTGATGACCATACACTTTGGGACTGTGTTCTTTCCGGAGGTAAAAAGATTTATGGCCTTGCAACAGACGATTCCCATGATCTTAATTTATTCGATCTGGGCTGGATCATGATCAAACTCAATCCTGAGAATATTACCAAACAGGCAGTTATTGATGCTATGAAAAACGGTGATTTCTATGCTTCAAGTGGCATTGAAATTACAAACTATGAACTTGTCGATAACCAAACTATCAATGTTTCCTGCTCCAACTGTACCAAGATCCGTTTTATAGGCCCGAACCATCAGACTTTACAGGAAACAACCGGAACATATGCATCCTATACCCGGAATGGAGAATTATATGTTAGGGCTGAACTTGAAGATGACGGGTTAATTGTTGCCAAGAAAATGGCCTGGGCACAACCTGAATTTTTTGACAAGCCGGCATCTGTGAATGAAAATAAGGGATATAAAACCGCCGATATCTATCCCAACCCCGTTCAAAATTCAGCCATGGTATCTTATTATTCACCTGAGGGATTACAAGCTATGGTCATAATCACCAATCTTCAGGGTCAGGAAATGATGAAAATTGATAAGCTCTGCTCCTTTAAAGGAAATAATGCTTATGTACTGGATGTTTCATCATTGTGCGACGGAATCTATATATTCACTATTAAAACCGGTGACAAACTCACCAATGCCAAACTGGTAGTAAAAAGGTAATATTTTCTTACCAGCGGTTGATCACATCTTCGGCAAATCCAAGTAACTTGTTTATTGCCAGAGGTGTTCCATCTTCAAGAATAACGGTACCTGTAAAATAGCCAAAGACCTGATGCTGTTTTGATTTAAGAATTAACAGGTTGGTATTTGAGAAACGATCGATCAAAGGAACAAAGTCAAGTTCAAACCTGCCGTCGTTGCTGCTGAATTTCCAGGGTTCCAGGTAATTTTTTGTGTTGATGTGAAATGTCACCTGGTCCAGTTTATGCGCTATACCATTGTAAAACAGCATATTTTCAGAAGCTGCCGATGTATCGCCAAAACCGTACCCGATGTTAAACCCAAAAGCTTTGCCTTCAACCATCCCTGAAGCAGATCCCCAGTACCAATGGTTACTGTATGTCCATACACCTCTTCCCCAGTCCAGAACCCCAAAAGAGTTTACGGGGTCAAATATAAATTTTTTCCCACCAAAAACACAATGCCCTGAAGCCTGCAGGCAGTTTATCTTTTGATTATAATAAAAAGCCAGTGGGTTTTCTTTAAAAGGAGTAGCTATCACCATGCTGTCTTTATTCAAAGGGCTTAGTTCAACCTCACCGCGAATGCCGGACTCTTTATTAAACCCCGGAAAGTTGAAACTGATGTGTCTTTTCCCGTCCGCATGTCTGAAACTGGCCTGCAGTTTCCTGTGCTCAAGGACAACATCGCCCATGGCAGAATCAGAAGGCATATTCAGTTTACCCATAGTGAAGGGTTCTATTACAAAACCAGATGTTTCTTTTCTGTTGATGAAATCGAAAAAAGTAATGGCATAGAATCCTATGTATGCATTGTCGGCTACAGTTATTGCCAGACCATATTCGGGCTGCAAGATGCAATAATAGTCCCATTCTTTGATTCGCAGAGTACCTGCTTTTACCCTATTTCGGTCGTATTCGAGTATGAGACTTCTTGCCCATCCTTTCTGAGCAAGGGTCCCATTATCATTTAATAATGGTCCGGGTGAAGTGATCTCGGTTTGCATAGTCAGGTTATTATTTCTATAAAGATATGAAATTATTATTCAATATACTAATCGTATTGGATATATATAAATGTTACATTATTTCAATTCTTTATGATCCGGTGATAGTATAAATAATCTATAAAATGAGATTTTGACAGTACAGTAGCAATTGCCATTTACTGATTTTGCCGCCTCATGTACTCAGCTGTAATTATAGCATGGCTAACGGCAACATTCAATGATTCAGGCCTATGGGTCCTGTTTCCTGATGCCGGCACAGTGAGTTTTTTAGTGATCAACGGTAAAAGTTCTTTACTGATCCCTTTTGCTTCACTCCCAAAAACCAATATTGTTTTTGGAGAGAACACTGTTTCATAGAGATTCTCACCATCCATGAAAGTACCGCAGATTTCGATATCGGGAGGAACGGACTTCATGAAACTCTCCAGATCGTCATAATGAACCTTCACACGTGCAATAGATCCCATTGTAGCCTGAACAACTTTGGGATTAAAAACATCAACGGTGTCTTCCGAACAAATAATATCTTTTATACCAAACCAGTCAGCTGTTCTGATTATAGTACCCATGTTGCCCGGGTCACTTATGCCGTCAAGAACAATAAGCAGGTCATCCGGAAGCATTTCATGACCAGGTGGCATGGACGGAATATTTGCAAGAGCTAAAACCCCATTGGGTTCCGTCAGGTTGCTGATCCTTTTTAGTTCGGCATCCGTCACCAGATATATCTGCAGGTTCTCAGTCAACTCTGAATTTTCTTCTGACCATTTAGCCGTAGCATATAATTCAGTTATATCAAAGTGTTCCTGAATCAGATCCTTCACAAGCTTGCTTCCTTCAGCAACGAACTGTTTGTTTTCGTGTCTGAATTTGGTAATTTTCAGGGAATTGATATACTTTATTTTATTTTTTGAAAGCATTGGTTCAAAAGTACAAAAAAAAACCTGCCTTGCGAATAAGGGCAGGTTTCTGATATAAATTTAAAGGATTATTCAGCGACTACTTCAAAATTGATAATGGCTTTAATGCCTTTATATAATGAAACGGTAGCTTTATATTCACCTAATTGTTTTATTGAATCGCCTTCAATGTCGATCTTTTTCCTGTCGATCTCAAACCTGAACTGTTGTTTTATCGCTTCAGCTAATTGGATAGTATTGACAGAACCGAATATTTTACCATTTGCACCGGCTTTTGCTATATTTTCAGGAAAAATATGAAGTATAAAATCGCTGGTAGACAGAGCTTTGATGGAGGTAA
>CAIYOZ010000334.1 GCA_903927945.1 uncultured Bacteroidales bacterium
ATGGTCTGAGCAGTATATTAGGCAGCGAAGCCACCGCTGTGCCTGATTCCGCAACGGGAAGCAGCAATGTGATAACATCCTGCATACTAAGTGGTTTATTGCCCGATACCATATATTTTTACAGGGTTGTTGCAACAAATGCAATTGGAACAGTTTATGGAAATGTAATGTCTTTTTTAACAGCTGCCCCTCCTATTGTGCATACCCTTTTAGCATATGATATCACTCAGCATTCTGCCCGTTTGAACGGTTTAATTAATGCGGGTGGTATCCCCTCAGGTGCAAAATTCGAATATGGTCTTACCACTTCATACGGCAATGAGATCAATGCTATCCCCGACTCCTCTTCATCAAATGGAAATGTCAGCCTCTATGCATTACCATCGGGGTTAACGCCAGACAAAACATATCATTTCAGGCTGGTAGGATCAAACCGTCATGCAACTCACTTTGGAAACGATATGATCTTTTTTACCGGTAATTCCGAAATCCCGAATTTTGATTTCGAGAATTGGACTGCCAAAAATTCAATACTGGAAAACTGGAACCTTTCTGTTGGGAATATTACTCCATATTCTCCGGCCTGTCATGGTAATAAAGCTGTTCAGATAATGAACGATACCATAAGCGGTATGTTCGGCGCTATTTTAATAGGGAATACCCGGGACGGAGGACGCACTTTCTTTGAAGGTATTCCTTTTCATGGTCATCCAGATACCCTTATAGGATGTTTTAACTATTTTATACCTGCCGGTGACACGGCTTTGATCCTGTTGAAATTAAAAAAACAAGGTGAGCTTATCTCTGACAATTGGTTTGAAATTCCCGGCAATTCTGCTGGTAACTTCATTGGCCTCAGATTTCCGATTCCATATATCTCCGGCGGGGATGCCGATTCAATAATTTTTGGTATTGCTGTTACAGATATCAGGAAAATGGATCAACCTCCACCTTATATCATCTCTAAAGGCCATATCATTGCTGATAACATCCGTTTTACAGGCAATACGGATAATGTTCCGAACAATGATTTCGAGAACTGGCAAACAATTTACTCCCTTGATGACTGGTGGTGTCAAAACTACCCTGGTCTGATCTTACGTAGTTCAGATGCACAACATGGCAATTCTGCTGTATTCATCAAGAATTTAGTCAACGCTTCTGACAGCATTTTCGGTCAGATATGCTCAAGTTATCAGTTTGCGGACCCTGGATTCAATGTAAATGCACGGCATTCCTATCTCACTGGCTATTATAAATTTGTACCCGAAAATAATGACACTGCCAACCTGAGCATAACGATGTTTAAAAATCATGTCCAGATTGGCTGGGGTAGTCTGCAAACATCTGATGCTGCAACAGACTATACCCCTTTTGCTATCAGTCTGTATTATATAAATGATACTATTGTCCCTGACAGTGGCCGGATAAATTTCCAGTCGTGTTATCACCGGGCCTTTGGAAATTCCATATTAACCATTGACAACCTGAATTTTGACGGATTCCTTTCCGGAATTAAAGAAACCCCATTGCCAATAGCAGGAAATATTGATTTTAATGTTTATCCCAATCCATTCAGTTATCACTCAACCGTTTCGTTCTCTTTAAATCAGGATGAACCGGTGCTTATTCGAATGTTCGACCTTTCGGGAAAACAGGTTCTTATTCTCGCAGACGGGAAATACACATCCGGTGAACATAAAATTAATCTAGCAGCTTCCTGCTTTAGCAAAGGGTTTTACATTTGTGTTATTCATACAGGAAACCAGGTTTACAGTAAAAAAGTAATTATTTATTAGATATGGAAGTGTGTAAATGCTGGAAATGACAGATAAAACGAAAGTGTCAATTCAATTATGAAAAAAAAAATATTTTTTGTTATCATTTTATCATTGTTGTTTTCTGGTAAACTGTTGCATGCGCAGCAATGGCATTTTTATTATCCCACTTCAGGCTACGACATTAATTCTATTGGGATTCCCAGTCCCGGTGTCATTGCCATTGGAGGGGGCTTTGAAACCCGGGATTCTGTTCAGATCATGTTTCAAAGTCCTGATTATGGGTTGACATGGTACGAAAATCCCAATGACGGTCCTGCGCCCTGGAACAGGTCTATTGCATTCTCCAATGCGATAAACGGTTTCGGGGTTGGTTACGGTGGCAGGATTATTACGACTTATGATGCTGGCAGAAACTGGATTTATCCGGCTACACCCATCAACAGGGATCTCAATAAGATCGTTCATGTGGCAGGCACTTATTACGTGGCAGGTGGAAATAAAGCCCGTGATTCTATACAGACCATATTAAAAAGCACTGACAATGGATATACATGGGATGTTATGTATGATGTATATGGTCCATGGCTGAAATCCCTGTTTTTTACAAATACACTGAATGGCATTGCGGTTGGGGACAATGGCGTGATAATTACCACAGCAAATGGTGGAAATACATGGACTTCTATAACTCCGCCGGTACAAAGGGATTTTAATGCCATTACTTTTATCAATGCTGATACGGGCTATATTGTGGGCGGCACACCTTCGGGCTTATGTCGCAGGACAATATTGAGAACAGTGAACGGAGGTTCAAACTGGAGTGTGCTTATTGATAATGTAGGAGGAATTTTAAAAGACATTTCTTTTGCTGATGCACAGGTGGGCTATACCGTTGGCGATAGCGCTACCGTTTTGAAAACAACGGATGGCGGTTTGAACTGGGCTCCGATCGTCATCGACACCAATCTTAACGGAAACGAGTCCTTCAATACAGTAAAATTTGAAAATCGGAATTTTGGGGCTATTGGCGGCAAAGCAGGTGTATTCTATGTTTATCTGGACAGACATGTAGAAGTGTTTACTTTAAGCAGCCGGTCAGTTGGAAGCTCCGCTGCAACTCTTCTTGGAGGGATCAATACGCACTCAAAAAATGCGAATTACTCCTTTGTTTATTCCAACAGTGTTTTATTTACCTCACCAGAAACAACTCCTGAAATACATCTTCAGAATGATTCCTTATTATTGGTTTCTGAAAATATTCAGGGACTCACTCCTAACACTACTTATTATTATTATTTAAAAGCAACCACTGCCTCTGATACCATCAACGGAGATACCCTGCATTTTTTTACAGGGATTAACCCGTCCTTTATTTTTCAGACAACTGATGCCACAACGGTATTATCGGAGAGCGCTAATCTGAATGGATTCATCTATAAATTCCCTGAACCTGTCAACCTGTTCTTTGAATATGGTACCAGTCCTGCATTTGATACGCAGGTTCAGGCAACCCCTGCATACATAAATGATACACTGATGCATAGTATTCAGACGAACATTACAGGATTTCAGGCAAACAGACGGTACTTTTTCAGATTAAAAGGAGTTACCGGTACACATACATATTATGGCGATACAAAAATATTTTATTCTGTCAGTTTACCCTGGCTCCGCACCGAAAGTGCGACAAATATCACTTTAACCTCTGCCCAACTGAACGGTACTATAAATAATAATGGTTTACCAACATCAGTGAAATTTGAATATGGGCTAACACCCTTATATGGCAATGAAGTTAATGCTACACCTGATTCAACTTCCGGAACGGGCTTTCTTAGTATCTCTTATTTATTGAATGGGCTATCCACGGCAACGACCTATCACTTTCGGCTGAAAGCAATAAATACAAATGGAACATGTTACAGTGAAGATATGACATTCATTGCAGGCGGTCCTTCAGTATCTACCAAGCCCGCTTCTGACATCGGTTTAAGTTCTGTTCAGCTGAACGGAATTGTAAATGGTAACAATTATACAACAGCAAATAATTTCGAATGGGGCACCACGCTTAGTTTCGGTAATGAAGTTTCAGCAACACCCGGAACTTCAACGGGTAACATAAATACCAATATTTCTTGCTCAATATCCGGTCTGTCGCAAAACACACTTTATTATTATCGGGCAAAAGCAACAAATGCCGTAGGAACAAATTTTGGTAACGTCAACTTGTTTACAACAGGAACACCACCTTTATCATTTACTAAATCCGCGACTGAAATCACCCTGAACTCTGCACGGTTAAACGGGGCTATTGATGCAGGGGGAATTCCCACATCTGCTAAATTTGAATATGGTCTCACTATCGCTTACGGGAATGAAACTGATGCCATTCCTGATTCTGTTTCTTCCCCTGGAATAGTTTCTGTATTGGCATTTATTTCAGGTTTGACGCCAAATACAACCTATCATTTCCGACTTAAAGCTTCCAATAGTGACACAACACATTTTGGAAATGACATGATATTTTATACCGGTTTTCCTGAAATTCCAAATTTTGATTTTGAGTCATGGACTTCGATTATTTCAACCAAACTGGTGGGTTGGGATTTTAATGTCGGGAAAATCACACGATACACTCCATCCTGTCATAACAACTATGCTGTTAAAATTGAGAATGATACTCTATATGGTGGTGCAATATTAATAGGTAATTCGAATGACATGGGGCAGACGTTCATCGGTGGTACTCCCTTTAATGCCCGCCCCGATTCACTTATCGGATGCTTTAATTACTTCATACCGGATAATGATACAGCTTTGGTAGTTTTAGTACTAAAAAAACAAGGTGTCATCATCTCGAATAATTGGTTTAAAATCTATGGCAACTCATCCGGAAATTATACTGACCTGAAATTTCCCATTCAATATTCTGCTGCTGGCAATTCTGATTCCCTGATCATTGTTATGACAGTTACTGATATACGCCATATGTCTCAAATAACAAGAGGTGGATATTTAATTGTTGACCATCTCCGGTTTACGGGTACAGCTGAAAACATTCCGAACCACGATTTTGAAAACTGGGACACTCTGGTTTACCGTACTCCGGATAATTGGTTTAGTAGTTTGCAAATTATTGATCCAAACGGCCCAAATAATTTCCCGGTAACACGCACAGCTGATGCCCAGCATGGAAACTGGGCAGTACTGGTACAAAACTATCTTTTACCGGGTGACACCCTATATGGATGGTTGAATACATCAAAGAACTGGAACAATTTGCCATCCTTTAAAGTC
Source organism: uncultured Bacteroidales bacterium (assembly GCA_903927945.1). Lineage (GTDB taxonomy): Bacteria > Bacteroidota > Bacteroidia > Bacteroidales > Paludibacteraceae > Paludibacter. The sequence continues at coordinate 5,079 of CAIYOZ010000334.1, forward strand.
AATATGCGCCACAGGTTCTTTACAGGATATTTAAAATGGTTACCCCAGAACAACGAAAACATGAATATCAATGTCACTTTATTTAAAAATCATATTCAGGTTGGCCGTGCTAATTTTCAAGCTCCATTAACAATAAGTGATTACACCCCTTTTAGTGTTGAAATATCCTATATTAACGTGAGTTCGACATAAGAAAAGTGATGATAATTAACAGCAAATTGTTAATAACTATTTGATAGTCAATTTGTTGTATTCAAAGATTCTTCCTAATTTAGTAATAGCTAATAACCCAAAAAGGAAGAATCTTATGAATACAGATGATAAAATTATTGAAATTTTCTGTTCTGCAGACGATTTTTGCAATTCTTTTCTGAGCACACTAAAAACAAGACAACTAAAAGATAAACCAAAGCAAAGAAATAGAGCTTTTACATTGACTGACAGCGAAGTCATAGCTATTACAGTTTACTTCCATATCAAGGCTTTCAGGAATTTCAAGCATTACTATTTGAACTATGTTTGTGAAAAAATGAAGGATTATTTCCCTCATACTGTATCCTATAACCGGTTTGTCGAATTAATGCAATCGGCTCTTTTACCTATGGCAATCTTTCTTAAGACGGTATGTTTAGGGAAATGTACCGGAATATCATTTATTGACTCTACTCCCTTACGTGTTTGCCACATCAAAAGAGAAAAAATACACAAAACATTTAAAGGCATTGCTGTTAAAGGGCACAGTACAATTGGCTGGTTCTTTGGTTTTAAACTACACCTGATTATTAATGACAAAGGCGAAATCCTGGATTTTATGCTGACCCAAGGGAACGTTGATGACAGAGAACCTCTTCTGGGAACAAATTTACTCTCTAAAATATTCGGTAAACTCTTTGGAGATAAAGGATATATTTCCCAAGACCTTTTTGAAAAGCTTTTTATAGATGGGATTCACCTTGTAACCAAGATCAGAAAAAATATGAAAAACAGTTTAATGCATATCTCTGATAAAATATTGATCAGAAAACGTGCTGTTATTGAATCTGTTAACGATGAACTCAAAAATATTTGTCAAATCGAACACACCAGACACAGAAGCCTTGAGAACTTCCTTACCAATTTGATCTCTGGACTTATTGCTTATTGCTTCCTCCCTAAAAAACCAGCAATAAATTGTTATGAACCTATGGGTAATAGTATCGTTTTATTCTAACTTTACATCGAACTCACGTTATGTTATTGTTCGCTTTAGGTTTCCTCTCGCTGATGGGGAATTTTCTGATCAAAGAAATCAATAGTGGAGAAATTGCAGCAATTATATCTCATGTGCTGGTTGTAGTTTCGATAATTCTCAA
>CAIYOZ010000335.1 GCA_903927945.1 uncultured Bacteroidales bacterium
AGTATTTTAAAAGAATAATGACGAACTGCTGTATCAGTTCTATAATAAAGTATTAAAAATGAAATCTAAAGAATATATAAGAAATAGATTGAATCAAATTAGTAATGCTTTTCCTGAATTGATATTTAGATATCAATTTAATGAAAATACCGAAACTCATCTCATTGAGGTAAAGCCGTTGGATACATACCAAACAAATAGTGTTTATATTCAATATGAGGCTGAACTTGGGTTTTATTTTGAAAATGAATTTTTCCCTGAAACGATATTGTTCATCTCAGAAGATTCTCTGACACAAATAACAGAATCGGAATTTACGATTCAGAAAAAATTATATGAGTATCCGTTTGAGTACCTAAAAATATGTTATCTTTGTTGTTGATAAAACAACAAATTGTATGAATTTACTCAATTTTATATCTCAATTTCCTGATGAGGATAGTTGTAAACTCAGATTTAAAGAGTTCCGAGATCAAGTTGGAGTTTCATGTTCAAAATGCGACTCAAAAGAACATAGATGGATACAAAATAAATGGCAATATGAATGTGTCAAATGCGGGAACCGTACTACCTTAAAAAGTGGTACTGCATTACATGGATCTCGACTCCCATTCAGATATTGGTTTATTGTGATGCATTTGATTACATCTACAAAGAAAAGTTTCTCAGCACTTGAAATTCAACGGCAATTAGGACATAATAGATATGAACCTGTTTGGCTAATGCTTCATAAGTTACGAGAAGTTATGGGCAAAAGGGATGAAGAATATCAATTAACAGACGTAATTGAGTTAGATGAAGGTTTCTTTTCTACTATTTCTACTGATGAAGAGAAAGCTAAGCCACTAAAACGAGGTAGAGGTAGTCAAAAAAAGAGCAAAGTATTGGTAATGGTTGAAAGCATTCCTGTTGAAGGAGAAAAAACAAAAAAAGGAAAACAACGAAAAGTTGGACATATTCGAATGATTGTTGTCAATGACTTAAAGGCAGAAACCTTAAAGAAAATTGTAGAGGAAAATATTGCACTGAAATCAATAATTGATACTGACAATTCAAACTCATATACAAAATTCAAGGATTTAGATATTGAGCATAGACCCAAAATAATCCCAAAGGATAAAGTTAATGAAATGTTGCCTTGGGTACATATTGCTATTAGTAACGCAAAACGATTATTATTGGATATTCATCACGATATTGAACCGCAATACTTACAAAGCTACTTAAATGAGTTTTGTTATAAGTATAATAGGCGATATTTTGGAGACAAATTATTTGACAGGCTATTAATTGCTTGCGTAAGTTACAAAAACAATAATTAAGGTATCCAAGCGGATACTCATAAAAAATTATTAGTAAGCGAAAATATAATTGAAATTTAAATGATTCAACTAAAGTAATATTCAACCCGTATAAAACGCGATATGGAAATCGCGGGTACCGAATATTTTAGCCCGAAAATATAGATTGTTCTAAAAAGAAACCGGTCATCCTGAATGTAGGATGACCGGTTTTTAGCTTTTTAATCTGGACGGATTTTATGCGTCAGACCGTCAAATAAACGGTCAGACGCAGGGTGGCTCAATTATTCGTTGGCAGGCTGGAATAGTCTTTCGAATAGCGTAAGTGCTGTTCGGCATAGCCTTCGGTGTAGGAAATGGCAATATCGGTGATCTCACCCTTTTCATTCTTGACCAGGGTATAAACAGGATTGACAAAGCCACGGTATGGTGCCAGGTTTAGTTTTTGATAACGTGCCAGCACTTCGGCATGCAAAGGTTGGTTGACAATCACCCCGTACTGTTCGACAAGTTTTTTACCACCTTCGAAGTCACCGGTAGATTTGATGTGTTGTATTTCTGCGAGTAACTTGCCAAACAGTGTACGTAGCTTCATGTAATCGTTCACTACCACATAGGTCTTGCCTTGTCGTTTCACCATTTCGATTACCTTATCGGCTTTTCCTTTTTCGTAACACCAGGAAGCAATGAGCTGGCGGTTGCGCATGTGGGCTTCCTCGATGTTCTTATCGGGTTGTACGCGGGTAAGTTGAGTCATCAGGCCATTCATGATGTACGAATAGTATTCAGCCTTGTAGGCTTCGGCATCAGGGAGCAGTCCGAGCTCCGTCATTTTAGGGTCACCCATGTAATAGAGGCCGAAAAGATCGGCACGAGCTTCCTCGATGGTTGAACCGTATGCTTTGAGGGCATCAGGGTCTACTCCGGGAAGCAACTTGCCCGAACCATGGCCCAGGCATTCGTGGAGGTCGGTGTGCAGGTTATTGGTCAGCGAGGCAAAGTCTTTGGCACGTTTCCTTTCGGTATCACTCCACATGAACTCTTCCACGAAACCGTTGCCCAGGGAAGCCTGGTCATACGCTTCGGTAATGTTTTCTATGGTCACAGACTTGGAACCGTGTTCATGGCGTATCCAGTTTGAATTGGGGAGGTTGATACCAATGGGAGTGGAAGGATAGCAGTCGCCTGCCAGCATAGCCACGGTAATCACCTTGGCAGAAACACCTTTCACAGTTTCTTTCCGGAAGCGGGGATCAATGGGGGAGTGATCCTCGAACCACTGGGCATTGGCACTAATGATTTCAGTGCGCTTGGTAGCCTCTATATTCTTGAAGTTGACAATGGACTCCCAACTGGCTTTCATGCCCAGGGGATCACCATACGTCTCTGTAAAGCCATTCACAAAGTCCACCTGCGACAGGAGGTCTTCTACCCAATGGATGGAATACTCATCATATTTCTTCAGGTCACCGGTGCGGTAGAAATCAATCAGGGAGCTAATCACATCCAGTTGCTTGTCGTTCTCAGTCACGGTAGCCGCCTTCTGCAACCAGCCCACGATCCTTGTGATGGCTGCGCTGTACAAGCCGCCCACTTTATAGGTATCCTCGGTTAGGACACCATTCTTCTTTACCAGTTTGCTATTCAACCCGTAAGAGATGGGGGTTGAGTCAGCCGGGTTCTTCATTTTGCCGTAAAAGTCTTCTACTTCCTGTTGGGTGACGCCTTCGTAATAGTTGTTGGCGGAAGTCTTGATCAGGTCGACCCCTTGAGCCTGGTTGGTACGTTTGGGATATACCTTCGGATCAAAGAGGATGGGGGTGAGCCTGGTGATGAGCATGTCCACCGTTTCACCTTTCGCAAGGGGCAGGGTGGTAGGCTTGATACTCTTTACCACCGTGGCAAAATAATCAGCGGAAAATCCGGGTATGTATTTGTCCTGGGAATAATGGTGATGGATGCCATTGCCCATCCAGACACGTTTGAGATAGACCGTGAACTCCTTGAATTCAGGATTCTTACGATTCCCTTTATAATTGACATACACGGCCTCCAGGGTACGGCGGATACACAGGTTGTATTTGCCGTTCTGGTCGTAAAAGATATCACGGCCTTCCAGGGCAGCCTGGCTCAGGTAATAGATCAGCTCTTTTTGTTTGAGGTTTAACGTTTCAAAGTCAGGGACACGGTAGCGCAGGATTTCGATATCGGCGAAACGATCCACCGGAAAGTGGAAATCTTCAAGTTTTGGCGTGGATGCTTTTCCGGCACCACAGGCTACGAGGAGGGTTGTCATACAAATCAGGATTATTTTTTTCATTTAGCATATAAATTACAAATCATATCTGTAAAATTGGCCACAAGAAAACAAAATATCAGGCCACATAGTACTCATAGTCACATAGAAACACATAGAAAGATAATTAAAGAAAACAAAATATCAGCCCACATAGTTACACATTCATAGTTCACATAATATTGGCCACAAAGTTACACATAGTCAAGTTAAACACATGTAAAACATAGTTCACATCATATTAGCTACGTACTTTGAGATTTTAGTAAATCTATGTGTTACTATGTTTCTATGTGTTACTATGTGATTCTTCGACAAAAATAGCCATAAATTTAACTCCTTAGTCCGAACACAAATAATAATTGTTATTTATTAATTAATCATGGCTTATGATTACCTTTGCCCTATGTTACAGAACTTCATTACTTCACGCATACAGTCAGAACTTCCCTTTGAACCCAACGAGCAACAAGTGAACCTGTTGGACGCCCTGGGCAGCTTTCTGATGTCCACGGATAAGGAGAAACTGTTTCTGTTGAAAGGGTATGCCGGTACCGGAAAGACCTCGGTGATCAGTGCCCTGGTACGGGCATTGAACGAGCTGAAACAAAAGACTATCCTGATGGCACCGACCGGACGGGCGGCGAAAGTGATTGCAGGCTACTCGGGTTATCCTGCCTTTACCATTCATAAAAAGATTTACCGTCAGAAGAGCATGTCGGAATTCCGGTTTCAACTGGCCGACAACCTGAACACCCATACACTCTTCATTGTGGATGAGGCTTCGATGATTTCCAACTCAGGTGGCGAGACTACCTTTGGCTCGGGAAGGCTGTTAGATGACCTGATTCACTTTGTATACGGGGCTGAAGGGTGCAGTTTGTTGCTGCTGGGAGATACGGCACAACTTCCGCCGGTGATGCAACCCAATAGCCCGGCACTGGAACGGGTAAACCTGGAGGGATACGGACTGCATGTGACGGAGTTTACACTGACCCTGGTGGTGCGACAGGCCCTGGAAAGCGGGATATTGCATAATGCCACTTTTCTGCGCCAACAGCTGATCGAGGAACAAACGGATGTATTTCCCGGGTTTGAACTGGACGGCTTTAAGGATATCCGCAAGCTGAACGGCATGGAACTGATCGACGAGATACAGAAAGCCTACGATGGAGTGGGTGTGGAGGATACCATCGTGGTGACCCGATCGAACAAACGGGCGAATATATACAATAACGGTATCCGCGCCCGGGTAATGATGAAGGAAGAAGAGCTTAACAACGGGGATTTGTTGATGGTGACCCGTAATAACTACTTCTGGAACAAGCCTTACAAGGAGATTGACTTCATTGCCAACGGTGATATCCTGCAAATTGTCAGAGTGCGGAAACATCACGACCTGTATGGGTTCAGGTTCGTGGACCTTACCTTACGATCGCTTGATTTTGACTGGGAAATAGACGCCCGGGTATGGCTTGATTCCCTGCAATCGGAAACACCGGGACAAATGAATGAAATGACGAACAAACTGTTTGAAGCGGTTGGGGAAGACTATCCTGAAATCACCACCAAACGGGAGAAATTCAAGAAGATCCTGGATAACGAGTATTACAACTCGTTGCAGGTGAAGTTTGCGTATGCTGTGACCTGTCACAAGGCACAGGGAGGGCAATGGAAGAAAGTGTTTATTGATCCAGGGCAGGTTGCTGAAGAGCAAATCAATACCGACTTCTACCGATGGTTATATACAGCGCTTACCAGGGCCACTGAGACTGTGTTTTTGGTTAATTTCCCTGAGACAGCCTTTGTTACATAAAAATAACTATGAACTGATTGGTTCATTGGAAAAAACTATTTATCTTTGACGAACAGTGAAGAATCATAGGTTAGATGTTGATGGGATTCTTTTGTTTAAATTATTTCAAAAATAGATGATTGTAAGAGCCCTGATTCCTTTTCTAATTTCTATTTCTTTGTTCTTTGTCTCATGTGAAGCCGATATAAATTTGCATAACATATCCAATGAAGTAAGCCTGCACCCGGACATGATTTTTCCAATAGGTGGAGCAAGCATTACCTTAGGTCAGATTATCACCCGGAATGACACGACTGGTAAATTTGTGATAGGCAATGATGCGGAGATCAATTATGTGAGTGTAGACAACTATGAATTTAAATTTCCGGTGATCGATTTTCTTAAAAATACACATGAATTACTGAAAAACCAATATCCTTCACCAACGGGAGTGATGTTTATCCCATCGAATTATACATTGCCAACGATAAGCAGTACCGACTCCATCGTGCTGGGAAACAATTCCGATAAAAATGGTGACCGGATTGACAGTTTAATGATTAAGTCGGCTACTATAACTGTGATTGTGAATGTAAGCGATGAGTTGAAGAGTGTCAGACCTTCGGATATAACTTTTTCTATTGTGTTTCCGAATGGAAAAATACAAATGGCAGATGGAAGTTCCAGCACCATTTCGTTTACACCCTCGGGATACGGGTTAATAAATACAGTGCTATTAAAGAATTTTATGATGAAAACTTCGGTTGGTGGCTCAGCGATACCCGTTGAAATAAAGGTCAATGTAAAGAGTGGGGATGCTCCGCTTACTATATCCCCTGCAAGTTATATTACCAGTAGGATTAATTTTACACAACTGGATTATTCGGTGGCCTATGGGATTTTTAAATCGGGTTTTAATTTACCAACTATTATTGAACAAAATATTAATTATAGCAAGGATATGCCTTCGGGTTTTATCAAGCCAACAAATCCTCAGGTTTGCATTTCAACGATCAGTAATATCGGGACATACCTGAACTTAAAGATCGACTGGATCAAAGCATTCCTGAGTACGAATTTGAATGCACTTCCGGTTTTTGCCAATTTTAACGGTAACAAATTTACCAATATCGAAATGAAGCAAAAGCCTGTCAACCCTGGTGAGACTATTAATTTCAATCTGCCCACACTGAATAATAGCTATGGAGGTACATCTCAATTGTTTGAAAGCAGTATTGATCCTGATAAATTGCAATATAATTTCTCTGTTTCGGTTGATTCGGTTTTAAACAACCGGTTGAAAACCCCAAATTACATTACATCGGATGCCAGTATCAAGGTAAACATTAAAACCATCATACCCATGGATTTTACGGGTAGCAGCTATTATGAATACCGCGATTCAATACCCAATGTATTCGCATTGATATCAACCGCGTTAAATCAGACACCCTATAACAACATTAGCTCAACGGCTTTAATTTTGAATGTGTCCAACGGGCTGCCGGTCAGGACCACTTTTACATTTAATTTGATGGATTCAGTGGGAATGGTGATCCCTACCACTTTTATAAAATCCTATGTGATCGGTGCCGGGAAAACCGATGTCAATGGAATTGTTCAGCCCGGGCAGGAAAACAAACAAACCTTACAGGTAACTGTAGACAAGGATCAATTGCCGGCATTAAGAAAGGCACGTAGCATCATTTATACCTTGCGCATTGAAGGAAGTGATACAAATTCGAATATCCATTTTACAAAAACCAATACCTTTGATGTCAAGGTGGGATTATTTGTAAAGGGAGAAATAAATACAACCATCGGGACTCAAAAATGAGAAATTTCTCATGAGAATAATAATACTGATTTTAGTTATGACTAGTACTCTACCCGTTATCCTTAAAGCACAGCAAGTGAATACTCTGTATTTTATGGAAGACGTACCGGTACGCCATATCCTGAATCCGTCCTTCGAACCTGTTACAGATTATTACCTGAGCCTTCCGGTGATCGGGCTGACACAGTTTAACATCGGGAATAATTCTGTATCACTCAAAGATGTAGTTTACAATGTAGGTGGGAGAACGATTACGTTTTTGGATCCCCAGGGAGACAAGAATTTATTTTACAATACATTGAAACCAAATACTGTGGTTCGAACAGACCTGCAGACGAACCTGATATCGTTCGGATTCAGGCATGAATCGGACTATTGGACGTTCACCATGACTGAAAAGCTTCTGGGGACCATCAATTTACCTAAGGACTTGTTCCGTATTTCCTTGTTCGGTGCCCAAAACATCCTGAACAATTCGTTTGATGCTACTGGACTGCAAGGAGATATCAGTGCTTATACCGAATCGGCAGTGGGTTATGCCACCCAACTCGATAAAAAGTGGCGGGTAGGAGGTAAACTAAAATTATTAGTAGGTTCTGCCAACGTATCAAACCATAACAATCTTGTAAAACTGAATATTGGAATTGGTCAGGTGCAGTTAGAAGGTAATGGATCTGCAAGTTATTCAGGCCCGGTACAATTAATTCCCGTAAATAATTCACAATCGATCAGTGCCGTGACCCCGACAACGCTGGGTGGGTGGTTAAAACCATCGGGACTGGGTGCCGGTTTTGATATAGGTTGCGAATACCAGCTAAATAAGGAAATAAAACTATCTGCCGCACTGAATGATGTTGGTTTTATTCACTGGTCGGCCAATGCGTTGGATTATCATTCCACAGCGAACTATAATTTCAGTGGCATCACTCTGTTTAATAACAATTCTACCGTTGGTTCCTTTCAGGATATTTATAATCAACTTGTTAACCGAAATGTGTTGTCGGACACCATCGTTTCGGCTCTTAGAAAATCACTCAATAATACATCATCCAACAATTCATATATCACTGCCACGACTGCTAAACTCAACCTTGGATTCGAATACAACCTGATACAGGATAAACTGAATCTGGGACTTCTTTCGTATTCCCAACTGTTCAGATTCATTCTCACCGAAGAACTTACAGCCTCGATGAATTCTCATCCCTTACATTGGTTGGACGCTTCCCTGAGTTATTCAATCGTGAATGGCAGGTTTAGTACGTATGGAGCCGGATTGGGAGTAAAGACAGGGTTCATACACTGGTTTGTGGCTGCCGATTATATCCCGTTTTACAAGGCAAGCCTATCCCTTTCGGACCTGGGATTCAAGAACTCGGGTATTAATATCCCGATTCCCTACAATTCAACGACTTTCAATTTATCGGCAGGAATGAACATCGTTTTTGATAAAATGAAACCGAAATCGAGCCGTGGTCTGATACATTCAAAGGAAAGAAATGATTGTAATTGCGAATGGTTTTAATTTTTAATCTATAACTGAAAAAAGATTCACTGTCAACGAGCTCATTAAATTTTATAACGGTTAACGAACCAACTTTTTTATTATGAATACAATTTCAAATATATAAATTATGAAAAGAAGTACTCTTATTTTATTTCTTTCAACTGTCTGTACATGTACAATACTTTTTATTTCTTGTAATACCGTTGATTTAATAAATTTTTCGAAAGATATCAAAATAGATGAATCGTTGGTTGTTCCGATCGGACAATCGAGCCTGACGCTAAAAGATGTCTTTACAAGATTCGGTGTTCCGAGTAACATGGATACCGTGAACCATGAGATCAATTTTCATTGGACATTCAGCAATGAGTTGATGTTAAATTCGCTTAACCTGGCTGATTCTATTTATCCTTTCAATCAGATCATTTATCCATCACCCTTCCCATTGACATATCCTGCAAATATGATTATTACCCTTCCTTCGTACGATGGATCATTTGACCTGGCGGTGAATAAAACGGGAAGTACTGACCGGGTGGACAGTATCTATGTGAATTCATCGTTGATCAATGTGTCGGTGGATGTTTCACCCGATTTGTTATCACAAATCCAGGCTAAAGATATGCGGGTAGAATTTGTTTTCCCGGACAACAAATTGCATATCGACAGTGGTATTAATCCTTCCTTTACCCCTGCCGGTTATGGACAGACCGGTCAACTTGCTATTGGAAAGTATTCGATGAAATTGATCGGATCGAGTATCATACCTTTTAAAATCAATATATACATCAAAGAACAGAATAAACCTATCAATATTAATCCGACCACCATGGTGAAAATTCACATGGATTTTACGAAGATTGATTTCTCCGTAGCGTATGGTTTCTTTAATCTGGAGTATAATGAATCCAAAAATCTTGCCATGCCAATCAGGATTGAAGATTACCTTCCAGATGCCAACCTGCGTTTTTCAAATCCTAATATGGAGTTGTCGGCTACAACGAATGTGGGTGCTGATTTAGACATCAAGGTTGACTATTTGAAAGCCTATTATAGTACGAATCCTTCTAATTTTATGTATGCATGGTTCAACAATCACACTACAAATGCTATAACGCAGAGTATAGTGGGACCGTTATTCCTGGGGGATTCGACCATTACAAAATTCAATGCCTTTGATAATAAAAATGGAGAAATCGATCATTTTTTTGATAACAAACCCTATCCGGATATGATAGGTTATAAATTTTCGGTTATTAACAATTCACTCCGAAAGAGTAATTTTGTAACTCCGTCGAGTTCAATCAAATTAAATGTGACCACCGTTATTCCACTAAAACTTAAAAACGGGAGTAATTATTCATTAACGGATACCATTCATAATCTGGCTTTGGGTACTCTGGTGGATGATATTGACTCGGCAATATTGGTATTAACGTTGAAAAATGGATTACCTATGAAGGCCCGGTGCAGGATGACGTTATTGAAATCAACGCTGCCAAATGATACTATTAGTTCCCAGGGTGAACCTATTTCAATTATCAAGGACACCTCAACGCCGGGTAATTTATTCAGTACCTATGAAATTAATTGTCCTAAAGTGGATAGTGTAGGCACTGTAACCGGAATAACCCCTCAATCGATCAATATCGTATTAAATAAGAATCAGATATTACAATTAAAACAAACCAAATCCATTATTTATTCTCTTGCCTTCGAGGGTGGTGTAACCAATGAAAAACCGAATGCCCTTCATTTTACAACCATCAACAGTTTTGGGGTAAATCTTGGGATTTTTGTCCGCGGAAATAAAGTAATCAACATTGGAAATGCGAATAATTAAGCAAGATGTTATGAGAAAAAATCTATACTGTAAAATAGCCTTGCTAATATTTATTGTTTTTCAATCGGTGAAAACTTATTCACAGGATGTAGGAACCATGTATTTTATGAACAATGCTCCTGAACGCAATTTATTGAATCCTGCCTTCCAGCCGCTCACAAACATCTATATCGGATTGCCGGTCATTGGTTTTACCCAATTCAGGCTGGGAAATAACTCAATTGCTTTAAAAGACTTGATCTATCAAAAAAATGGTGGCACCATATTATTTGTTAACCCAAACGGTGATAAGACTAAATTTTACAATGTCCTTCATCCAACAACACTTTTTCAGACCAACCTTCAGGTAAACCTGTTAGACTTTGGATTTAGAACGGGTAAATCATACTGGACTTTTGGGGTAACAGAAAAAGTGGATGGGACATTGGGAATATCAAAGGATTTAATGAAATTGATACTTTTTGGAACTCCTAAAATTTTGAACAACCTGTATGATCTCCATACTTCCGAAATCAATATGTCTGCATATACAGAGGCTGCACTGGGTTACTCAAGGTTATTGGGTGACAAATGGAGCATCGGTGTGAAATTAAAGTTTTTGTATGGTACTGCTAATATTTCATCAAACATACAAAATATGAATTTGTCGGCAGGAACAGACCAATGGACACTGAAAGGGAATGCTATCGTAAATTATTCATCTCCGGTAGCTATTACCGGCACCAACTTTCAGAATATAAACGCCACGACTTCATCATTAAAAGATTGGACAAAACCATCGGGTCTAGGTGAAGGGATTGACCTGGGTTTTACCTATAAACCGGTGAATGAATTGACGCTTTCTGCTGCCATTACCGATATTGGCATGATTCACTGGAACAGGAATACAAAGAAAGCCAGCTATCATGTGGATTATAAATTTAATGGGCCCGACAGTCTCAATTTGAACAGCATTTCGGATATACGTCTTTTGACAGATACCCTGTTAAACTCTCTTAAAAATTCCGGTAAAGACACAATTACCTCTACAAAAGGTTACACAACTTATACCTCACCAAAACTTATGGTCGGTGCTGAATATGGATTCTTTGATAATAAATTGAGTGTAGGACTTCTTTCGAGGACCATGTTCTATAACAGTAATCCTTATGAAGAATTGACAGCTTCCATAAACGGACGACCTGTAAAGTGGTTTAATATGTCTATTTCCTATTCATTTATGAATGGTACATTAAGTAATATAGGAGCCGGAATTGGTTTGAAAACAGGAATTGTTCATTGGCTTCTTTCTTCCGACTATATCCCGTTAAATTATTCCGCACTCCCGTTGGATCAACTCAATTCAGGATTACCGGTCATCACGATTCCGGTTGCCTATAATACAAAAGGAATTAATTTTGCATTAGGAATAAACTTAGAATTAGGTAACCGGGTCAGGACTTATAAGGATAAAATTGTAAAACAAAAAAATAAATGTAAGGATGTACCGCTAGGAGTAAAAGTGGATAAAAATGGTTGTCCGATTGATACGGATGGAGATGGTGTCCCTGATTATCTGGATAAATGTCCGAATACTCCTAAGGAAGCTTATAAATTAATTGATCAGCATGGCTGCCCAATTGATACGGATGGAGATGGGGTACCTGATTATCTGGATAAATGTCCTGATACACCTAAGGCCGCATTTGGATTTGTGGATAAAAATGGTTGTACCCTTGACACAGATGGTGATGGAGTACCAGATTATCTGGATAAATGTTCAAATACTCCACTTGGTGAAAAAGTTGATAAGAATGGTTGTCCGCTTGATTCGGATGGTGACGGAGTGCCAGATTACCTGGATAAGTGTCCCGATACTCCGGCAGCAGCCAAAGGATTAGTTGATAAAAACGGATGTCCATTGGATACAGACGGTGATGGTGTTCCTGACTACCTGGATAAATGCCCGAATACTCCCAGGGAATCAATCCAATTTGTTGACAAAAATGGTTGTGTGAATGAGCTTGACAGTGATGGTGATGGCGTGCCGGATGGATTGGATAAGTGTCCTGACACACCGAAAGGGGCGAAAGGTTTTGTAGATAAAAATGGCTGTCTGCTCGATGCAGATGGTGATGGGGTCCCTGATTATTTAGATAAATGTCCTACAATTCCGGGAGTTGCATCAAACAATGGATGTCCGGAGATAAAAAAAGAAGTAAAAATATTGTTCAAAAAAGCATTGCAAGGGATTCAATTTGAAAACGGCTCAGATTTAATTATGATTAAATCGCATACCATACTGGATCAAATTGCCGGAGTACTTATAGCAAATCCAACATACCTGATAGAGATACGTGGTCATACGGACAATGTGGGGAATCCAGCTTCGAATAAGGTGTTATCTCAGAAAAGAGCAGAATCAGTTCTAAGATATCTGAAGGGAAAGAAGGTAAATGAGAATCGAATGACCGCAAATGGTTACGGAGACACTCTTCCCGTTGCCGTAAACAGCACATCCGCCGGAAAAGGGTTAAACCGCCGGGTTGAATTTGAAGTTTCATTTGAGGAAATCACACTACACTAGCAGGAAAATTTGAAAAGAAAGGAGTTGAAAATTCAACTCCTTTTTTAATTTCAAAAAAAAATGATCACAAATGATGGATTTATGCAAGCGTTTTAATACTTTTGTGCACCCAAATAGGGTCATTCAGACAAAATTAGAAATTTGCATTACTGACATTGAAATTAATAATTAGATAAATCAAAATATGGGAAGAGCGTACGAGTATAGAAAAGCTACAAAAATGAAACGTTGGGGTAATATGGCTCGCGTTTTCACAAAATTAGGAAAACAAATTACAATTTCTGTTCGTGAGAGCGGTCCTGATCCGGATACCAATCCTCGATTAAGGGTATTGATCCAACAATCGAAAAAGGAAAATATGCCGAAGGAAAATGTGGATCGTGCCGTAAAGAAAGCAATTTCGAAAGATGAGGCAGATTACAAAGAAGTCGTATACGAAGGTTATGGTCCGAACGGTATTGCCATTGTTGTAGAAACTGCCACTGACAATCCGACACGCACAGTAGCCAATATTCGTAGTTATTTTAACCGTAACGGTGGTTCTCTGGGAACAACCGGATCGTTACAATTCTTATTCGATCATAAATGTGTATTTAAAATTGCAGCTAAACCGAATGTTTCACTTGAAGACCTGGAACTGGAATTAATAGATTTTGGAGTTGATGAGTTGGTGGAAGATGAGGAGAATATTATTTTGTATGGTGATTTTCAATTTTATTCTTCTATTCAAAA
>CAIYOZ010000336.1 GCA_903927945.1 uncultured Bacteroidales bacterium
CCTGTTCCGTGATAAAAGGCGATATCTTTCCCAAATGTCCGCTGCAAACTATTAGTACCTTCATCTTTCTTACATCCCCTTTACAGGCTGTGTAAAAATTATAATTGAAAACATTTTAACTTTCAAATTGAAACATAAAATTGAAATAAGCTAATAAGGTGAAGACATCTGTGCCTCTTTTTCTACTGAGGTTGACAAACAAAAATAATGTTTAATTGTTCATAAACCTTATTTTTAAGTTATTAAACCTCAGTAGAAAACAAACGAAAAACAAACCTTAACCTTATTACCTTATTTAGAAAAACATCAACTATCAATTTGGAAGCAACATAATCAATAAATTTAATTCTTACACAGGCTGTTCAGGGGTTAGGGGTTCTTTTGTTTGGGAGCTGTTGTATGAAACTCTTTCAAATAGAAAGGTTCGAAATAGGCTGTATCTACAAATTGTTTTTCAGCAAAGGCTTTTTCGGCAAACCCGATCATGTTTTGTGCCAGGGGAACCAAATGATCCAGGAAATGGGCATTAGGGTGTGTCAGGGTGGTTTTTAATTTGTCGGCACCATTTCCAAAGAAATAAACCGGTTGACTGGCAAGTATTTCAGCATACGAATCGGAAGTAATGATATCGGCTGAAATTTCCCGTTGGATAGCTCCCTTTGCATCATAAAAAGCTGCATATACCTCCATGCGCCTGGCGTCAATCATGGGACAATACAAGGCATTCTCTTTATCCTCAATTATTTCCAGCGCCTGAACAGTGAGCACTTCCAACGTACTGACGGCTATCAACGGGATATCTAACCCATAACATAATCCTTTCGCAGTAGAAACACCTATCCGCAATCCGGTGTAAGAACCCGGACCACTACTCACGGCTATGGCATCCAGTTTCTTGCCTGAAGATTTCAATACTTCAAGGGCTTCAGCAATAAATACGCTAAGTAGAGCGGCATGATTCATTCCTTCATGGTTTGACTTGACAAACAGACATTGGGAGTCTTCACTTAAGGCAACAGAACATACATTGGTAGAGGTTTCTATATGGAGTAGGACAGGGGACATGGTGTAAATAAGTAATTGAGTTAATTGAGTAATTGAGTAATTGAGTAATTGAGTAATTGAGTTGTTCAGATGCAAAATTAAGCATTTTAGACGAATGAAAAAACAAATCCCCGTATTCATTTGAATACGGGGATTTGCAATATTTAATCGAATGATTATTTTACGGTTACTTTCAATGGCTTACGGGTTGTTTCACTGAATTGATTCAATGCAGCAAACCAGTCATTATCGGTTGGGAAATGCCATTTGCTCCATCCTGCACCGAAGTAATAGGTAAATGTATCACCCGGCTTGTATGAACTGGTTACCAGGGCATGTTCTCCTTCCGTAAAAGCCTTGTTTACTTTTACAGGAATAAAAACTCCGATATAGTCCCGTCCGGCAGGTACCTTGGCATCCGAGGTAGCCACTTCGGCATAACCTGAAGTGCCTTTTACCACATTCTGTTTCAGGACACCCGGAACATCATGTAAATAAATTCCGGCTGCCAGTTCCATCTTTTGATTGGCACCGGTAAGCCTGACAGTTGCTTTATTGAGTAAACTTCCTGCCGTAGTGGTAATGGTCAGTTCCTCCTTATAAAAAAGGCTACCTACCTTCACTGAATCATACACCAGCGAGAATACCGAACGAAGGGGTCCCACTTCAATGATCTTATAACTATTGAAATGATTGCCAACCCATAGTTTCCCATTTACGTAAGGTGCTATACCTCCACAACCCAGGGTATGGCCTACTTTGTAATAATCCAATCCCAGGCCATGATCCACATGATAGGATATTCCGTTGTAGATATCATCTTTATACCGTTGATCAACGACCAGGTTATCAGTACATTTTGCCCAATAGTCTACGCCGTTGCTCGGGTTTTCATTTGCCAGGGCAGGACCGTACATTCTGTAAGCAGCCATGTCATTCTCCCAGGCAAGGTCATCTTTACGTTCCGGAACAAAGCGGGCAAAAGTCCTTGGTTTCACAACAGCCGGTTTACCTACTGCTAATGTATAACTTGCTGAACTTTTTGCTTTGACATCAGCCTGAAAGATCAGGGTCTGAGGTTTCTTGTTTCCATTATAAACCAATTGATAAGCCACTTCACGGTTTGATTTGTTTTTCAACACATAGCTCTTTGTAGCGAACGATGCCTTCAAAGCTGAAACATTCACTTCAACCATCTCACCCTTTCTGTCGATCCCGGTACTGTTGGTGACAACGATGGTTTGTTGCCCAAAAACAGCCGTTACGAAAAGAAGTAAAGCGAATACTGATAATCCGGTTTTTTTCATTTCAAAAATTGTATAAGGTAACTGATTAATTAGTATGCTTATTTAGGCTGTTTCCCTATATATGCCAGGATTCCACCATCCACATACAGGATATGTCCATTTACAAAGTCAGAGGCTTCAGAGGCCAGGAAAACAGCAGGACCTTCCAGATCCTTTGGGGTTCCCCAACGGGCTGCCGGAGTACGACCAATGATAAAGTTGTTGAACGGATGACCATCCTCGCGCAATGGAGCGGTTTGAGGGGTTGCAATATAACCCGGTCCAATGCCGTTTACCTGGATATTGAATTCTGCCCATTCACAGGCAAGGTTTTTTGTCAGCATTTTCAATCCACCTTTAGCTGCTGCATAAGCAGATACGGTTTCACGTCCCAGTTCGCTCATCATAGAGCAGATATTGATAATCTTTCCACTGCCTTTGGCTATCATTCCCGGAGCAACTGCCTTGGAAACAATAAAAGGACCGTTCAAATCAATATCAATCACCTGACGGAATTCTTTGGCTGTCATTTCAAGGGCTGGAATACGTTTAATGATACCGGCGTTGTTAACCAGGATATCAATCACACCCACTTCTTTGGTGATCTTAGCAACCGTTGCATTTACATCATCTTCATTGGTCACATCAAACACATATCCGTGAGCCGTGATGCCGTCAGCTTTATAGTTTGCAATTCCTGCATCTACCTTTTCCTGACTCAGGTCGTTGAATACAATGGTGGCTCCTGCTGTTGCAAATGCTTTGGCCAGGCCATATCCAATTCCATAAGATGCACCTGTTACCAGGGCAACTTTTCCGCTTAAACTAAATTGATTCATTTTCTTATATTGTTATTTGGTTATTGTTTCGTGAAGTTTGAAGAGTTTGAAAGGTTATTAGGTTATTGAGTTAATAGGTTATTGAGTTATTAAGTTATTGAGTTATTCTGCTTTTAGAGTTGACTACAAACTACTGACTATTAACTTATTGACTAAACTATAAACTAACTTCCTCTATCTTAATTCAGTATTCTTAAAGAAATTCTGATCTCCGTAATCCAGGTTTTCTCCGGCCATTCCCCAGATAAAGGTATAGTTACTGGTGGCAGCAGCCGAGTGGATAGACCATTCAGGAGAAATAACGGCTTCGTCACCTTTCATCCAGATATGACGGGTTTCAGTTGGTTCGCCCATAAAATGACAAATAGCCTGACCTTCGGGTACTTCAAAATAGAAATATGCTTCCATACGGCGGCTATGTGTATGAGCAGGCATGGTATTCCAGACACTTCCCGGAGCCAGTTCGGTCATACCCATTTGTAACTGGCATGTTTCCAACACCTGACAAACGAGCATTTTATTGATATTACGGTGATTTGCACCTTCCAATGAACCCATTTCTGCTACGACAGCCTCAGCCTTGGTAATCTTTTTATCAGGATAAGTTTTATGAGCAGGAGCGGAGTTAAAATAGAACTTGGCAGGACAAGCAGCATCAACACTTTCAAAGGTAACCACCCTGTCACCGGCTCCAATGTAGAATGCTTCTTTGAAACCCAGTTCAGTGACAATACCATCGACGGTTACTTTACCGGCTCCACCGACATTGAACGTTCCAAATTCACGACGTGAAAGGAAAAAATCTGATTTCAACGGATCAATGGTTTCCAGGGTAAGAACTTCATTTACAGGCAATGCCCCTCCGACCACTAATCGATCGTAAAGAGTATAAACCATGTTCACTTCATTTGCGGTAAAGATGTTTTCGATTAAATGTTCTTTCCGTAGTCGGGCAGTATCGTACTTCTTTGCATCTTCAGGATGAGATGCATACCGGATTTCATAATTTGTTTTCATTCTTAAAATTTATATTGAATTAATTACTATAAGCAATGATTAATTATTGATTATTGATTGTCTAATTGGTCGACCAAAAATACTGCTTATTTTACTTATTCTAAGTTGAACAAGCAATATATTAAAACATATTATTTTAAATTAACTTAAACAAAGTCCAGAGAGGCTTCAATAATTAAGACGAAAAAAAATAAGGGATGGTACTGTCAAAAACTGAAAAGCACATTAAATATTAAAGTACAATTTTCAGTTTTTTCAAATCATACGAGGAGTAAGGAAAGAATCAGACCTATTTTACCTGGAATAGCCAGGCTAAGTTAGCGGATATATTAAAATTGTTGGAAGTGGCAAAATAGTCTTTTTTCTGATCAGCAAAAATGTCACTTAACCCATAATTAGCACGGGTATCCAGTTGAATGATTTTACCTTTTATATTGAATAAAAGGCCAAAACCGGCACAAATTCCATAGTCAAAGGGATGTTCCACGGAAGTGACATGCTGAATATCAGTGGTGACACCGGTATTATTTAAGAGAACTTTTTCAGAAATCAGATAGCTGATCTTAGGGCCGAGGTTTATAAAGAACCTGTTTTTATTGCCCATATAAATATGAGTCATAAAGGGAAGCTCAATATAATCCAGTTGACGGGAATACAACCCGGAAGCTTCTTTCCAGCCACGTTGAGAGAAATTCAATTCTGCCTGCATACCCACATTCTTCTCGGCAATATACCTGAATACAAATCCACCGTTAAACCCCATCAACAATCCCTGTTTGATGGCCGGATTAAACATAATCATTGATTCAGTAACTCCTGCATTTACGCCAAGATACATTTCCGGTTTATCTAACCTCACCTGGGCTGAAACAGAAGCCGTCAGCACTATAAGAATTGAAAAACAAAGGTTTCGCATAGAGTATGATATTTCAAAAAATTATTGAGCCTTGTCTTCTCCTAAATATACTCGTTGGTTGATAAAGCCTGATTCATTCGAATCACGTTCGAACAATGGATCTGACTGTATGCCTTTATCAAGACTATTGGAGTTTATCTTATTCCCAAATTTAGTCCCATACCGATGTATCAAACCAATAAAATAATTTGTCAAATCATATCCCAGCAAATCATAACGGGGAGTTTCACCGGTTAAATCTTTTCCAAAATACTGATCAAATTGAAGGTTGAAATCATTCAAAGAGGATGAATTAAGTTTGGTAATAAAGGGAGAAATAAATATACTTTGAGGAGATTTATCAATTTGATTCCTCCAGCTGTATTGTTCAAATAACACGACATCGAATGCCGTTGAAACAGTTGTCAGTGAATTTAAATAAGGACTTACATTTGAAAATTTATCGGTATTAAAAATAATCAGGTTCTTTTCCCCTTTTTTTAGAGTATTCTTAAAATCAACATTATCTGAAGTGATTTCCAGGGTTGAAAAAGCCCTGTGCTCTTTGGTCATTTTCTTTTGTAAAGCCTCCACTCTGATTCTTCCTTCATCCAGGGGGCTTATATCTTTTATTTCAACAAAAACAACATGTGAATTTTTGAACTTACCAACGATTAAATCGGATATAAGTATTAATTCTGAATCCTGCCCCGGGTTAAATTGAAATAAATAAGGATTTGTCTCTAGTTCAGGAACCTTTGAAGTGAAGGGTATCAACGTGTTTACTTTAAATTCTTTGGCAAAATTTCCTACAAACGGTACCTGATTACTGTAAGCCGGACCGATGATTAAATCCATTGATTTCAAATCCGGAGTGTTCAATATCTCCGTGACTCTTTCTTCTGATTTTTCAGTATCGTAAGTATATATTTCAAATGAGATACCTTTTTTTTCAGCTTCTTTTATGGCTAAGAGTGACCCCTCATAATAATTTATGAATCTTTCGACGCTTGGATCGCTTTTCGGCTGATCAAGCATAAAAGGTAACAGGAAAGCAATTTTAATGGTCTTTTTCTCAGAAATCTTAGGCAGGGTTGGTTTTTCTACCAGTTTGTTATTCAATGATTTTGACTCCAGGAGCACACTGTCCTTCTTTTGGATTTTTGATTTGGAAGATATCTTCTGTGGAATAATCAAGTCCGAACCTACCACTAACTTGATATCCGAACCTGGATTTAGTTTAATAATTTCAGGTATTTCAACTTTATATTTTCTGCTGATAGAGAATAAAGTTTCATTTGGTTGAACTTTATGAGTGACGGTTTTTGGTGTTGGATTTGACTTTATTTCGGGACTCTTATTCTCTACGGTCTTCTTATTTTCTTTGATGGGTTTAGGAATCTGTAGCACCGTGCCATCCTTTAAGCCATTTTTGATATCCGGATTATATTTTACGATATCCTCCTCACTCACATTGAATTTCCGGCTGATACTGAAGAGTGTTTGTTTTTTACCGACAGTATATTGAATGAATTCAGGGGAAGTTACTGTTGGTTTTATTGACTTTTTTCCCGGTTTCTTTTGAGTGGGAATTAAAATCAGCTGTCCCGATTTCAATCCATCTTTAACCTCCGGATTTGCTTTCGTGATGAGATCGGCAGATATTTTAAATTTCCGTCCAATGGCAAGTAATCCTTCACTGGGTTGTACTGTATATTGGTAGTATTCAATGCCATTGATGGTAGTCAGCGGATAATTATCGTTCTGTCCAAGTACCCCAAGAGAGAACAGAAGTAATCCTATAAGTATAATACTGAATAATTGCTTTTTCATTTTTCAGAACGTTACTGATTGATTTTTAGGAATAAATGCAAAAGTACTAAAAATAAATTTTATCAGCCCTGTCAGGGTAATAATTCAGAGTTTTTTTTGTTATTGATAAGAAAGATGTACATTTGCATACGATAAATAGTATCAGCAAAAATTACCAGCCCATGAGAAGAATTATTTTGTCTGTTTTCTTGTTAATATGTACTGTCATTGTGAGTGCTCAGCTTACATCAAGTCTTCCCAGCAAATCATATACAAATCTTCCCGGCATTGATTATGTATTTATATTCAATGGAATAACGCCAAACAGTGAAATTACGTATACCGGGACCTATACAGTAATCAATTGGTATAAAATTACAGACACAACCACTCCAATAACCAGCGGTCAAAACTTTATTTCTCCTGAAAACGGAACAGGCTATATATTAAATGTGGATGGAATATTAACTCATTTCTGGGTCATTGATTACAGCAGTTATATACCAGTCATTAATTCTATTCAACCTGAGAATAACCCGGGTGCGCAATGTGAAAATGTAAAGCTGCTCATTGATGCGAACATACCAATTCTTAGTTACCAAAGTGTTGATGGTCTCTCTCACACACTTCCCCGCGATTTTACTATCAAATATCAGACATTAACCTGGGGAGGAACTGCCTGGAAGACAATTGATACCATTCAAACAGTAGTGTTGCCTACCACACAAATCTCTGTAAAAGCACCCTATATCAAAACTGTTTTTACACTTTCAGGTGATCAATATGCTACTGACCTGGGATTGAATCAGGTAAAAGATAGTAGTTTATCATACACCCCGGTAGCAGTCATCAGTCATCTGACCAACAATGTCACTTCCAGGGATCAGGGATCAGGAAATAATAATGAGGGAAGTTTTCCCACTGCCCACTTAGTGACTCTTGAGATTTCCGCCCCCATTGATGTTCAGTTTCTTAGTAATGCAAATGAACCTGTAACCCAGCATTATATATGGTATATTTTTAAAGATAAGAAACAAATCATTACCCGGACCGATAAAGATGAACGGTATACATTTACCGAAGCAGGTAACTATATTGTGAAACTGACGGTCAGCAATGCAACTTGTTCTTTTTCCGATTCTATTGCAGTTATTGTTTCTGAATCGGCTATATATGTTCCTGATGTGTTTACACCAAATGGGGATGGACATAATGACCAGTTTAAGGTAGCCTACAAGTCGTTGCTCACTTTTCAATGTTGGGTGTATAACCGCTGGGGAAGGGAAGTATATTACTGGAATGATCCTCAAAAAGGTTGGGATGGTAATATCAATGGTAAGAAAGCAGTACCCGGACCTTATTTCTATGTAATCAAGGCAACCGGTTCTGATAAGAAAGTGTACAAGCTTAAAGGTGATATTAATTTGCTTCGGTAAAGGAAACAAATCCAAATCCAACAGATTTAAAAAGCAGGAAGTAAATCATTACTTCCTGTTTTTTTTATTTCTGTACGAGGTACATGCTGCAGACTCCAAATGTGAATTTTTTGTAGATCTTTAATGTAAACCCATTCTTACTCAAAATGTCAATTAGTTGTACTCCACTTGGAAAAGCATGCATGGATGCTGTCAGGTAATCATAGGCTATCTTGTCACTCGATAAATACTTGGCCGTTAAGCGGACAAAAATCTTTGTATAGAGTTGATATCCCCTGAATAACAAGCCCTTTTGTGGTTCATTCATTTCAAGGATCAACAGATGGCCTTCCGGTCTTAAGACACGGTGTATTTGTTGAAGACTCTCATTCAGCTTCTCAAAATTACGGATTCCAAAGGCAATAGTCGCTGCATCAAAGCTTGCATCTGCAAATGATAAGGCAGCGCAATCCTGAACCTGTAAATCGATTTTATCATTTAAGTTCACGGTGGCGATCTTTTCGCGACCCATTTGGAGCATCTTATCTGAAATATCAACTCCCGTCACATGATCAGGGCTTAAGTACTGATAAGATTTTATGCACATATCAGCTGTACCGGCCGCAATATCCAGGATTTGTTTCGGATTATATTTTTTAAGTGTCAGCAATGAATGCTTCCTCCATACCCGTGCCATGCCCCAGGACATGATATCATTAAATTTATCGTATTTATCGGAAATGGTATTAAACATTCGGGCAAGCTGCGCCGTTTTTTCTTCTTCCTGGTTGTAGGGTTTTACTTTTGTAAAATCCTTAATTGGTTTGTCTTTCATATCGTAGTTTTATCACTTGATCCTTATAAGAATATATTTCATAAATTATTCTGTAAGGATCTCCTGAAATTAGAGCTTATAACAAAAATAGATTCCGACCTGACCTGGATCAATCACAGGTGAAACAGTCAGTTTTTTAGGTAAAAGTTTCATCACGCCATCATAGGCCCAATAGGTGGCATTGGTCATCAATATGCCCACACCGGCACCCATTAAAACATCGCTTGTCCAGTGAGCATTCCGTACAATTCGCGCATATCCCACATAACTTGCTGTCAGGTATCCTCCTATAGAAATCCAGGGACTAATATATCCCAATTCGTGATCTAAGAACGTAGCTGCAACAAATGACATTGCTGCATGCTGCGATGGAAGTGAATATCCGTCACTGGAAGTGGTCCGCCCACTAGGTCGGGGTGATTTGGTAATCTTCTTTCCATTGTAAACAACAAAATCACTGGCAATATAGGCAATTGCAAGAATAACAGACCGATCAATAAAACGATGTTTCGATTTCAAACCGAATGCACTTAATACATATTCAGCCACTGCCGGTACATAGCGTACATAATCATCCCCCAGATTCGTATAACCGGGTAACTGATCGTTATTCCATACGAGTCTTTTTTGAAGGTCTTCTTTCAGACCCGGTATGGCGATAATAGTCAGGCTTCCCAATGCCAGACTCACCGGAACAATGCTCTCATGAATATACCTGGACTGATACCATTGATTTTGAATCTCATGAGTTTCTATCGAAACTGTATCGATTGATTTCAATGAATCACGTTGAGCATTTATTGAGACTGCCGACAATAAAGCGAAGAATACTAAAATTATTTGTTTCATCGCATGAATAAATTAAACAGACTGACTCACCCTTCAGATATCACGTTGAACGAAATCTCGCATTCATTATGAAATAACAACTTGTCCTGTCTTTTCGAAGTATTTTTGAAGTACAAGTAATGAGATTAAATCTTCCTGCTTTTTGTTCTTAAATTGATTGACATACCGGTGTGCATTATCTATAATTTTTAATGCTTTATCCGTGTTATTGATATAATAGTTTAACCGTTCTTCCAAATCGCTGTAGTCATCTTTGATCAAAACATAGTGATAGTCAGGGATCAGCGTACCTTCCATGAACCAGGTCTCATACTTAGGTTTTGGCATCACTGCCAGCGAACAGGATGACATTACCCATTTTAGATTGCTGGCAACATCATGCCCTTCCAGGCAAAGAATGAACTTGAAGTTGAGATGCTCACTAATGGTCAATCTGTTGGCTATGAAATGAAGATTCATATTCTTATTTACCTGCCCTACGTTACAAAGTGGATGATGCATATACATTTCCAGGAAACGGATACGATGTGGTTGACTGACTTTCGAACGCCCAACTAACATATTCATTTTATCAGTAAATGGCTTCGTGTCTTTTAAAAATAAAAAATGCCTTACCTTATCCAGGTTCAATATGATGGCATTTGCATTATCTCCGTTTATCGGGCGACTCTTGACAATCGATGGTTCGTTGGGGATATAATTGATGTCTCCTAATAAGGGATTAATTTTCAGATTCTTATTAAAATACCGGGTGAACTCTACGATATCAAAATAATAGGTTTTATTCTTTTTCCCGAGTTTAAAATCATGCAATGTTGTTGCATTGGCCGATAAAGTATGCGATTCATTTAAACGGTTGTAATAATTTACTCTCTGAATTATGGTTTCAGATTCAAAATCCTTAATTGTTCGAAGCTTTGATTTTAAGAGGCTTCTGAATAAATACGAGGGATAATACAATCGTAAATAATTATGTAAATAGTACCAAAACTTATTATTCTTATGTTTAAAAGATAATCGCTTAAAGTCTGAAAACATAATACACCGTTTTTACAATTATTAAATATATTTACAACCAATGAAACTTCATATTTTATTTTATGACAATGTCTGATTTTTTTTCTATTGTTTGATTCAGGCTTCTGACGATTAACCAAATTCCCCATATAATAAACGGCAGACTCAGAATCTGACCCATATTCAATGATAAATTGGATTCAAACACTTCCTGATTGTTTTTAATGAATTCCAACCCAAACCGGGAACCAAATATTCCAATCAGGAAAACACCGAATATAAGGCCGTTCTTCTTATAGGCT
The DNA here is from genome assembly GCA_903927945.1 of uncultured Bacteroidales bacterium. Lineage (GTDB taxonomy): Bacteria > Bacteroidota > Bacteroidia > Bacteroidales > Paludibacteraceae > Paludibacter. Next base: position 11,312 of record CAIYOZ010000336.1, read on the forward strand.
TCTTTTTTCCAGTATAACCACCAAAGGATAACAAAGGTAACCAAACAATAAATTATTTCATAGATTTGTGTCGGATGCATAGGTTGAGTTTCCCCACTTCTCACGAATATAAATCCCCAGGGTAGGGAAGTGGCACTTCCGTATATCTCGGAGTTCATTAAATTCCCAAGACGAATGCATGCACCGCATATGGCTACTCCAATGACCAGACGGTCGAAAATCCAGACATATCCTCTTTTAGATACGTTCTTATTAAAAAAGTACATGGCAATCAATATTCCAATGGCCCCGCCATGGCTTGCTAATCCACCTCGCCAAATATACAGCAGTTCCCAGGGGTGTGACAGATAATGATTTCCATATTCAAAGGTGATTCCCAGTATGGTAACCGGTTCTTTGAGCAATTGCCACTCGTAAAAGAAACAATGACCTAATCGTGCACCAAGGATGGCTCCAACCACGGTATATATAAACAATTTATCCAACCAGGCTTCCGGAAGACTCTCATGCTTGAAGAGTCGTTGGACAATCATTAATGTAAACCATATGCCGGCTGCCCAGAGTATTCCGTACCAACGAATGGTCAGGGGTCCCAGGTGTAAAAATACCGGATCAACATTCCAGGTAACAAAGTTTAAAAGCATACCATTTTAAGAGTTTAATGAATTGAATTAATATGAAACGGTTGTAAACACCCCTGATAACTTTTCCAAAGTTCGGAAACTTTGGAAAAGTTCACACAATTTAAACGTTGACCGTTGCCCCGTGACAGTTTTTATATTTTTTACCGCTTCCGCAAGGACATGGATCATTTCGTCCCACTTTCTTTTCCACCCGGATAGGTTCCTGATGTTGTGGTTCACGTGTATCCTGCTTGGTTGGATCTTCACTTCTTCCACCAACTTCATCTTTCTGGGTCTTGTATTTACTCAAATCCATACGTTGGCTTGGTCTTGCTTCACGCACCTGTTCCGGTTCACGTACAGGGATCTGACCACGCATCAATACTGCCAGGACTTTCCGGTTGATGGAGTCAATCATTTCCTTGAACAAACCGAACGATTCAAGCTTGTAAATCAGTAATGGGTCTTTTTGCTCATAGCTCGCATTCTGAACCGAGTTACGCAACTCATCCAACTGACGAAGATGCTCTTTCCATTCATCATCGATCACATAAAGCAAGGTTTGTTTTTCAAATGCTTTTACTACTTCACGCGCTTCGGTGTTATAGGCTGTTTCCAAATGGGCGGTGATATTGAAAACTCTTTTGCCATCCGATACCGGAATTAAAATGCTTTCATATTGTTGTCCCTTTTGTTCGTACACTTGCTTGATCACCGGATAAGCTATGATAGCCAGTTTATCCATCTTGCGCTTGAATGTTTCCAACGCCGCTTCCGAAACCTTGTCACTCAATGTACTGATTTTTGTGCCGTGAAATTCTTCTTCCTTGAAGGGAACATCCATGGCGAATACTTTCAGCAAATCAATTTCAAGTTCGTCAAAATCTCCCGAGTTACGGGCGGTCTCCACGATATTTTCAGCGGTGTCGTAAATCATATTGGTAATATCCACTCCGATACGTTCACCCATTAAGGCATGACGTCGTTTTGAATAAACCACTTCACGTTGCGAATTCATGACATCGTCATATTCCAGCAACCGCTTACGTATTCCGAAGTTGTTTTCTTCTACTTTCTTCTGGGCACGCTCTATGGATTTTGAAATCATGGAGTGTTCAATCATTTCACCTTCCTGGAATCCAAGACGGTCCATGATGCCTGAGATACGTTCCGATCCGAACAAACGCATCAAATCATCTTCCAGTGAAACATAGAAGATACTCGATCCCGGATCACCCTGACGACCGGCACGCCCTCGTAACTGACGGTCTACACGACGGCTTTCATGACGTTCAGTACCGATAATTGCCAAACCGCCTGCTGTCTTTACATCAGCACTTAATTTGATATCCGTACCACGGCCTGCCATATTGGTAGCAATGGTCACCGTTCCGCTTTGTCCGGCAGCTGCTACAATTTCGGCTTCCCGTTGGTGCAACTTGGCGTTCAATACATTGTGTTTAATCTTGCGACCATTCAACATCCTGCTTAGCAATTCTGATATCTCCACGGAAGTTGTTCCTACCAGAACCGGTCTCCCGGCGACTACCAACCGATCGATCTCTTCGATAACAGCCGTATATTTTTCGCGCTTCGTCTTATAAACTCGGTCCTCCATGTCATGGCGGGCAATCGGACGATTGGTGGGTATAACCACTACGTCCAGTTTGTAGATATCCCATAACTCACCGGCTTCCGTTTCGGCAGTTCCGGTCATACCCGAAAGCTTGTGGTACATACGGAAATAATTCTGCAGGGTAATCGTTGCAAATGTTTGTGTGGCAGCTTCAATGGTAACGTTTTCCTTGGCTTCAATGGCTTGATGCAGTCCGTCGGAATAACGACGTCCGTCCATGATACGCCCTGTCTGTTCGTCTACAATCTTCACCTTGTTTTCCATAACCACGTATTCCACGTCTTTTTCAAACAAGGTATAGGCTTTCAATAACTGGTTAATGGTGTGTACGCGTTCCGATTTAATGGAATAAGCTTGCAGGATATCGTCTTTGGTGGACTGTTTCTCTTCGGTCGAAAGTGTTTTATTTTTCTCTAATTCTGCAATCTCACTTCCAACATCAGGAAGTACGAAGAACTGCGCATCATCCGTATTGCTGGTGATTAAGTCAATTCCTTTATCAGTCAGTTCAATGGTGTTATTTTTCTCATCAATCACAAAGTAGAGTGGGTCGGTAGCAACATACATATTTCTGTTGTTTTCCTGCATGTAGAATTCTTCTGTTTTCAACAAAAGTGCCTTAATGCCCTGTTCACTTAAATATTTGATCAACGGTTTATTCTTAGGCATCCCTTTAAACGACCTGAACAGTGCCAAAGCACCTTCTTCACGCTCTTTTTCATTTTCCGATTTAATCAGATTCTTAGCATCGGCCAGGTATTTTGTAACAAGTGTTTTTTGAGTATTCACCAACCGTTCTACCTTGGGACGAAATTCTTCGAATAACTGATCTTCCCCTTTTGGTACCGGACCCGATATGATCAACGGTGTACGGGCATCATCAATCAACACGGAGTCAACCTCATCCACAATGGCATAATTATGCTTGCGTTGTACCAGGTCCAACGGTGCAGTTGCCATATTGTCACGTAAGTAATCGAAACCAAATTCATTATTGGTACCGAAAGTAATATCCGCCATGTATGCCTGGCGTCTTTCTTCTGAATTTGGCTTGTGTTTATCGATACAATCCACTGTCAGTCCGTGAAACATATACAATGGACCCATCCATTCCGAGTCACGTTTTGACAGGTAATCATTCACCGTAACCAAATGCACACCGTTTCGTGTCAAGGCGTTCAGGAATACCGGTAAAGTGGCCACCAACGTTTTTCCTTCACCGGTACCCATTTCCGAGATTTTTCCTTTATGAAGTACAACTCCACCAAATAACTGAACATCATAGTGTACCATTTCCCATTTGATAGGGGTTCCACCGGCTGTCCATTCGTTTTTGTAATGTGCCTTGTCACCATGAATGGTTACAAAGTCATGCTTTGTGGCCAGGTCACGGTCGAAATCATTAGCCGTTACCACGATCTCAGTATTCTCTGTCAGACGGCGGGCGGTATCTTTCATGATACTAAAAGCTTCGGGCAACACTTCATCCAATATGACTTCGTATTTGGCAGTGATTTCTTTTTCAAGTTTGTCAATTTCCGTATAAATCTTCTCGCGAAGATCAATCTCAGTTTCTTCAATGCTTGCTTTTAATTCGGCTATCCGCGTAAATTCAGGAGCTACATAATCCTGTATCCTGGTTTTAAGGGTTTCAGTATGTGCCCTTAACTCATCATTCGAAAGGATAACTATTTCCTCATAAACGGCCTTTATTCTGTCCACAAAGGGGGTTATTTCTTTCAAGTCACGCTGTGCTTTATTCCCCAATATCTTTCCTAAAAAATCATTAAATCCCATATATTTCAATGTTTTATATTATTGTAACTTCGTATTTCAGCTCGTTTTGTCTGTTTTTCTTAAAAAGACTGACAAAGATAGTATTTTTTCACGTTAAAACCGCCTAATCCCCTTATTTATTCGACAAGCCTGGTAAAACAAAAAATGATCCAAATTCCTTTATCTGACTGATGGTGTGTATAGGAATGTTTTCAGAATATCAATATCCAGGCGCTCAATTGTCATTTGACCGGTGAATAAAATCTAAATGATTCTTCCAGTCCTGTTTTATACTGTTGACCCCTCTCAGATATACCTTGGATTTATCCTAACTTATGCATTAGTAAAATTGACTCTCCGTTTTATTTTATATATAATTTACATATCATAACTTATTAATGATATAAGAGATATAAGTAATATATAAGAGATATATAAGAGTTATAGGTGAATTATATAAAACCCGGATTACTTTAGACTATGGTTGAGCATAGGACATTGGGTGACCCATGGGTTGATGGAACTGACTGAAATCAATTTTAGCATTCCAATCAGGTTTTAAACAAATTAAGCCATTGGATGTTTTATTAAAAAGGTTTAACAATAAAATATGAATACATTAGAACTTGTCCAGGAAAAATTAGCAAAGGTTTATTTTGATTTGGAGTATCTGCTTGTCTGCCTGAAAGAAGTCATGATCGAGTCCGGAGAGACTGAACTGGCAAACGATATACCCTGGATATCCAATGGCATTGACTTTCAACACAAGGCCTTTACGGGTAAACATCTCCAGCTTTATTCCACGTGTTTTCAACTGCTCAACATAGTAGAGGTGAACGGAGCCGTACAAAACCGTCGCAAGATAGAGGGCGGGAAATCCATGGCTGAAATAAACGGGCTATGGTCGTATAACCTGGAATTACTCAAAAAAGAAGGGTTTCTGGCTGAAGAGATTGCTGCCCAATTGCCCAAAATACATGTGGAACCGGTACTTACAGCACACCCCACGGAAGCTAAACGAACCGTCATGCTGGAACATCTGCGAAATCTCTATTTATTGGTAGTCCAGCGGGAGAATAAGATGTATAATGAACTGGAACAGGATCAGATACGCAAAAATATCAAAATTGCACTTCATCGCATCTGGCGCACTTCCGACATCTATACCGAAAAGCCTGATGTAAGTTCAGAACTCGATAATATTATTCATTACCTCACCCATGTTTTTCCCGAAGTGATCAAGCTGCATGATCGCCGGTTGATACAAGCATGGCAAAAGGCAGGTTTCGATCAACAATTGATTCGCAAGGCAAACAGTTTCCCTAAGATTACATTCGGCAATTGGGTAGGGGGTGACCGGGATGGACATCCCATGGTAACAGCTGACGTGACAGAGAAAACCCTGTTGAAACTTCGTGAAAAAGCATTTGAAGTGATTCGGATCGAATTATCCGGTTTACAAAAGAACCTCAGTTTCAATGTAACTATCAATCAACTTTTGCCTGTTTTCCAGAAAAGATATGCACATTTATACCACGAGATAAAAAAACAGAAGGATAGTTTTAAAATACAATATAAAACAGAGGCTTTCAAGCAGTTCCTGGATTTCATGATTGCTAAAATTCCGGTGTTGAATACACATGGAAAATTCATTGAAGACGAAACAAGTTATCGGTTACCGGTGGAATTGATGGACGATCTGTATCTGCTAAAAAAGGAATTGATAAATTTTGGTGCTACTGAAATAGCTTATAGTGATTTAAATGAAACCATCAGGATGGTGATAACTTTCGGGTTTCACCTGGCTAAACTGGATATCCGTCAAAACAGTCAGTTCAATGAAATGGCATTATCGCAACTGATGAAAGCTGCCCAGCTTGACGGGGAAGCATTTTTAAGGTTAGACTTAAATGAAAGAATCGATTTTATCAATACAGAATTGAATTCAAGTCGGCCGTTTACACTCCAAAGCATGAAACTTGAAAACGAAGCAAACACCACCGTAGATTCTTATCGCATTCTGAGCGAACACATTAACAAATATGGTTCCGAAGCTATCGGGTCGTTGATAGTGAGTATGACACGCCATATTTCGGATTTACTGTTGGTATATCTCTTGCAACGGGAAGCAGGACTGTTGGTAAATTCTACAGAGGGATTGGTATCCCTGGTACCTGTTGTTCCGCTGTTCGAAACTATCGAAGACCTGGTGCAGAGTCCCATGATACTAGATGCTTTTCTATCGCATCCCATCACCAGACGCAGCCTGATGTGGCAACAGAAACAAAACTCGGCCGAGAGCATGGTTCAACAGGTAATGATTGGTTATAGCGACAGCAATAAGGATGGGGGTATTTTTGCCAGTCAATGGTATTTGAATGAAGCACAGGCAAGCATGATTGAAGTTGGGCGGAAACATAATATAAGGATTCGATTCTTTCATGGCAAGGGGGGGTCTATCAGTCGTGGTGCAGGACCAACCCACTGGTTCCTGAGAGCACTACCCTCCGGATCGATAAATGGCGATATCCGGTTAACAGAACAAGGAGAAACCATTGAGCGGAAGTATGCCAATAACTACAATGCCGTTTACAATATTGAATTATTAACCGCCGGAACACTTTCAGAAACATTAATACAGAAGAAAGACAAAAAGAAAGAGCATGAGTTGTCATCTGAATTGAATTACCTGGCAAACAAGAGTATGGTTCTTTACAAGGAATTAATCCAGCAACCGGGTTTTATTGCCTTTTACGAAAAAGCAACGCCCATTGATGCCATTGAACAAAGTAAAATTGGCAGTCGACCTACCAGACGGACAGGTACCCGAAGTCTTGCCGATTTAAGGGCGATTCCATGGGTATTCAGCTGGAGTCAATGCAGGTTTAATATCACCAGCTGGTATGGTGTCGGAAGCACCCTGGAGGAGATGTACCTGAATGAGCCTGATAAATTTGAACATCTACGGAAATCTGTTCAAACTGACCCTTTCCTGAGGTATGTGTTCACCAATATAGATTCCAGCCTGGCCTCCTCGGATGAAAAGATATTCAGGAAATATGCTGCATTAGCATCTGATGAACCTGAAAGCGAATCATTTATCAATAAAATGTCCACTGAACTTGGACGAACCAAACAAATGATTGATGTGCTGTTGGAAGTCCCATTTGAGAAAAGACGCGAAAACCATTATTATTCAACACTCTTGCGATCGGAAGCCATGGAACCGTTGCATGAACATCAGATACGTTTATTAAAGGAATGGAGGAGTTATCTGTCCGAGGGAAACACATTGGAAGCTGACCGTATTTTAATAGAATTATTAAGGTGCATCAATGCCATAGCCGGTGCCCTGGGATTTACAGGCTGAATTGAAACTAAAACGATTTGTTACCAAAAACGCCCTGAATTTCTTCAGAGCGTTTTAAATAACAACTAGTATAATCGTGAATGAATTAAGTATTCATTCCACCACAAACATTGATCACCTGACCACTAACATAACTGGATAAATCGGAAGCAAGGAACAGCGTGACTTTAGCCACTTCGTCAGGGCTACCTCCACGACGCAAAGGAATACTTTCATTCCATTTTGCACGTTGGTCATCACTAAGGGCATGAGTCATTTCTGTTTCAATAAATCCAGGTGCAATGGCATTGGCACGGATACCGCGTGAACCTAATTCCTTGGCAATGGATTTAGCCAACCCGATCATTCCGGCTTTAGAAGCTGAATAGTTCGATTGTCCTGCATTTCCGGAAACACCAACCACAGAACTCATATTGATAATGCTGCCGTTTTTTTGTTTCATCATGATGGGGGTAACTGCATGAACAAAGTTGAAGGCTGATTTAAGGTTTACATTAATGACTGCATCCCATTGACCTTCACTCATACGCATCATCAAACCGTCTTTGGTGATACCGGCATTGTTAACCAGAATATCAATATGTCCGAATTCCTTGTGAATTTCACTCACCACTGTATGAGTTTCATCGAAATTGGCAGCATTTGAGGCATAACCTTTTGCTTTTACACCTAATGCCTGGATTTCACTTTGAGTGGCCAATGCATTTTCATCGATGAATAAATCGGTAAAAGCAATATCAGCTCCTTCACTCGCCAGCTTCAGGGCAATTGCTTTTCCAATACCACGTGCAGCTCCTGTAACGATAGCCACTTTTCCTTCTAATAATTTCATGTTTATGATTTTAATTGTTTAATGCCTTGTGTAGTATTCCCTCCATTCATTCTTATCGATCTCTTCAATTATTCTTAGCATCCTGAAGGAATTATAAAAATTTCGGGGCAAAGATAGTGCTTTTTTCCTAAAGTAGTAAAAAACCTGCATAAAATGCTCTCTTTTGTGCAGAAAAAAGGCATCCATATGAGTGAATGCCCTTTATTATTATTTTCAAACTTTAGTCTGAAATAAACATTACCTTCGTTTAAATGTCATGGTTTTAACAGGAAGTTTCATCTTTCCTGTTGTTCTTAATTTCATTCTATTCTTTACCGCAGCAGGCTTAGTTGCATCAACAAAATTAATATGTCCCTGGAATACTCCTGATATTTTCACTCCGAAATCATCATAAAATTCATAATTAATAATGTAATTACCATTTGTTTTAGTTGCTACTATATTTCCTATTGAAACAGGATCGGTCAGGATACCATAGTACCAACACCCCCAATGATATCCATAATTATCAACATATCCGGGAACCAATGTATATGGAGCAAAATTAGTTAATAAATTCATATCAGTGATCATATCATAAGTTCCAACGGGAATACTGTCTTTAACCGATAAGGAGGTATTTAATTCAACCACTAATACTTCACCGTAACCTGTAAGACTGTCCATTCGTATTCCGGAACTAGCCAAGTATAAAATAAAATTATTTGATCCGGTAGCTTTGGTAGTATCAGTTCCATAGGCATTCCCGTAATACCATAATTCAGCCTGAGTCAGATTAGGTAAAATCTTATCATCAACCGTCACATCACAGATTGAAGTTTTACTACCGGCTTTAACAGTAATGGTAGCAGATCCGCTTGAAATGGCAGTAACCACCCCGTTTATCACAGTTGCTACCGTCGAATTGCTTGATGACCACGTTTTCGGGATGCTTTTAATATCGCCGGTAGCCGTCAGAACTGCCGTCAACGTATCGGTTTGACCAACAATCAAGTAGGAAGTTGTTTTATCCAATGTAATGGTGGTCACTTCATTATTTTTTGCACACGAAGAAAATAATATCAAAACAAACAGGGAAATCGCTGAACTTAATTTTATCATCTTTTTCATAGGTGGTTGAATTTAATTATTGAATAGTAAACAAAAGTAGTACAATTTATTTAGTTAACACTTTTATCAACTCTTATTGTTTTTATTTTTCAATAATTTAGCAGTCAGGAGTTATTAAATACAAAAAATCGTCTGGTTTCCCAGACGATTTTTTAAATATGATCAGTAAACAATTTACTATTAATCTATAAACTATGAACTACAACTTCCTAAGCATTCATCGATACCAAAAACTCGTCGTTGTTATCGGTACGTTCCATGCGGTCTTTCAGGAATTCCATGGCTTCCATGGAGTTCATATCCGCCAGGTGACGGCGTAGTATCCACATACGGTTCAAGGTATCCTGATCAAGCAATAAATCGTCGCGACGGGTACTCGAAGCCATAATGTCTACCGCAGGGAATACACGTTTGTTTGATAACTTACGATCGAGTTGTAGCTCCATGTTACCGGTTCCCTTGAATTCTTCAAAGATTACTTCGTCCATCTTGGAGCCAGTTTCAGTCAGGGCTGTAGCAATAATAGTCAGACTGCCACCGTTTTCGATATTACGGGCTGCACCAAAGAAACGTTTTGGTTTGTGCAATGCATTGGCATCCACACCACCCGACAGGATCTTGCCTGAGGCCGGGGATACTGTATTGTAGGCACGTGCCAACCGTGTTATGGAATCCAACAGGATAACTACATCCTGACCGCATTCCACCATACGTTTTGCTTTTTCATGAACCATACTGGCAACCTTTACGTGACGTTCAGCCGGTTCATCAAAGGTAGAGGAAACAACTTCTGCACGTACGCTACGGGCCATATCGGTAACTTCTTCAGGACGTTCGTCAATCAGCAGCACGATCATGTAAACTTCAGGATGGTTTGCTGCAATGGCATTGGCGATATCTTTCAATAAAACGGTCTTACCTGTTTTAGGTTGAGCAACAATTAAACCACGTTGTCCCTTGCCGATTGGACAAAACAAATCCACAATTCGTGTCGATAATGTATCGTTCTTTCCGCTGCAAAGATTAAACTTTACATCCGGGAAAAGAGGAGTGAGGTGTTCGAAAGGAACCCTGTCACGCACGTACTCGGGAGAACGACCGTTAATCTGGGCAACCTTAATAAGCGGAAAGTATTTTTCACCTTCTTTCGGTGGGCGTATGGCACCTTTCACAGTATCTCCGGTCTTTAATCCAAAGAGTTTGATCTGCGATTGTGATACGTAAATATCATCAGGGGATGCCAGGTAATTATAATCAGCTGACCGTAAAAATCCGTATCCATCAGCCATCATTTCCAATGTACCTGTACCTTCCAGTATACCATCAAAATCGAATTGTTTCTCAGCTTTTTCAGGACGTTGGCTAAACTTATTGCGGTTCACATTGGCATTATTGCCATTGTTTCCTACGCTAATTGTGGTATTGATTTTTGGGTGCCTTACTTCAGTATTTTCCTGGTTTATTTTCACCGTCTCATTTTCACCATCCTGAGTCGTTTCAACTTCAGGTATAAACAATGTCTCTTCTCCGTTCAAATCATTTTCATTCGAACGGTCTTCCAATACAAATACCTTTGTAGGTGGTGCGAGAACTGGTGTTGCTTTTACTTCAGGCTCGCTTACTTCAGTTTTCTCCACAACCGGTTTAACGATCAGTGGTTTAATCGGTTTAGCTTGTTTGGCTTTGTTGGGTTTATTAGTTTTCTTTGCCGCTTGTACAGGTTTATCCGTCAGGACAGCTTCAGCTGCTTTAGCTTCAACCTGTACTGGGTCTGCTTGTTTCACTACCGCAGGTGCTTGTTCAGCAACAACCTTGGGAGCTGCTTTTTGTACAGGGCCATCGACTTGTTTTGCTGCACTTTGTTGGCTGGCTAACAGTTTTTGTTCGGGAGTTTTCTTTACAGGGACACGTAACCGTTTTTTGCGGTCGATTTCCTGTATTTCGTTGGTGATAGTTTTGCGCTGTGCGTTGACAACGGCTTGTTGGTCCAGAATGTCATAGACCAAAGTTTCTTTTTTAGCTGAATTAGATACTTTAAGTCCTAATTCGGTTGCGAAGTCCTTCAATTCGGACAGTTCTTTCGCATTCAATTGCAGAATGGTGTAATTACTCATAAAATGATGAATAAACGTTTAAGGGAGATTTTTCCTTATGGAAAAAAACGTTGTGGTTGTTGTGAATGTTAGTTTTTGATTTTGATACAAAAGCAGGACTGCATTTGTGATTCGAATACGTTGCAAATTTACGACTATATTTCGAATCAGCAACTATTTCTCGTATTTTTATTTAATTTTTTATCAATCAGGAGTTAGTATTCTTTTTTTTACCTCTAATCGATTAAATTACTTTCCCTGATTAACAAGCCAAAGTTCTGTATCTAAACCATCTGCCTATAATTAGTGCTTATACCTGACGATATTGCATCTCTCTTTCTTTTTGGCTCCTGTAGCTTTCAATGCTCAATTCTCCATACTCGATGCTCAATGTGGTTTATCTCAATCCTTCGTTTCCGGTATCCAGGAGTGCTTTCCATTCCCCTTTTGAATTCTTATTCCAAATGGTGATATAAGTTCCTTCCTCAGAAATTGGTTTTTTCCCTTTGACCGTTAATTTATAAGTTCCGTATGTATATCCCAATTCTCCGGAAGAAGCTACTTTTGCAAATTTTGGTTCCCAGGTCAAGGTATAGGTACTGTCGGTATGACTTAGTATTAATTTTTTTATTTCTTTATATCCCTCAACCGGAAGCATATGTGGAGCCAACGTTACTCCTGCTGAATCAAACATGGCTAGAAAAGCTGTATTCCTGCCTTTTTGCGCAGATAATGTCGAATAATACCGGTCTGCATCGATTATTGATCGGATTTCATCCCTGTTCGTTGTTTTGATGCACGAACTGAATGACAAAATAAATAACGTACTGAAGGTATAAAAGTTTCGGACAGTAATCAATTTCATACTATGAATGTTTAAAAAGAATAGTTTGAACCCTTTTTCTAAAATCACGCCATCATTTTTCTTTCAACAATAATTCCTTGGCTTTCAATAAGGCTTCCTTTTCGGCAGCAGAAATGATCGGATAGGACAGGTTTAACTTTTTAAGCTCTCTGCAAATAATTTTCCCGACCACAAAACGTGAGAACCATTTTTCATCTGCCGGAATAATGAACCACGGTGCCGAATTTGTACTGGTATTGAGTATTGCTTCTTCGTAGGCCGATTGATAATCATCCCAAAAGGCTCTTTCCTTCAAATCTGCCGTCGAGAATTTCCAGTTCTTGGTCGGATCGTCAATCCTGTCCAGGAATCGTTTCTTTTGAACCTCTTTCGAAACATGAAGGTAAAACTTTAAAATCAGGGTATCATTCTCAATCAGGTTCTTTTCAAACCGGCATATCTGCTTGTATCTTTTCTCCCAGAATGATTTAGTGATGTCCTTGACCGAATCGATCCCCTCATGTTTTTCATTCAGGATAAATTCAGGATGTACTTTGGTTATCAACACATTCTCATAGTGCGAACGGTTAAAGATACCTATCTCCCCTTTGCCCGGTAATGCCACATAATGACGCCAAAAATAATCATGGTCCAGTTCATTAACTGAAGGTGACTTAAAGCTGGTCACTTGTACCCCGGCCGGATTAACCCCTGACATGATATGTTTAATAGTTCCATCTTTTCCGGCTGCATCCATGGCCTGAATGATGATCAGCACGGCATGACGCTTATCGGCATAGAGTATATCTTGTAAAACGGATAATTCTTCAATGTCTTTTCTAATCAACAATTCCCCCTCATCTTTGTCAATGGATTTCTTCTTTACTTCCGTAGGGAAATCGGACAGCGAAAATTTTATTCCTTCCCTGACCTTAAAATCATCAAAATCAAACTTATCTTTCTTTCCCATAAACTCTTATTCTTTAATATCCGACTTCAAAACCCGTTATATGGGAATTGTTGATAAAAAATGATCTGTTTTTCCCGTTGTTTCACGGAGGCTACTGCCATGCCGTATTCTACTCCACGCCTGAGATAGCTCCCAGGCCTAAATAAGCCACTATCTGAAGGATATTTTCATATTCAGGCTGCATATCCCAATGATATTTTTTTTATTGAATATTAGGCAGGATAGTATAATATTTACTGTAACATAAAATAACCTTAAATGGTTCATAAATTCAGTCATTTCAGTGTTTTGGCAATGATCAAACCACACCTGGCTACTCAGCGATATTTCTTATCATTCCTTTAAATATAAAAGCATGAAAAGGAAGCATACTGTACCAGTAGAATCGCCCCCAAACACCCAATGGCCTGAAAGTCGCTGTCTGGGTCAATTCATTATCAGTTACTTTGAATTCCAACCAGGCTTCTCCGGGTAATTTCATTTCGGCATATAACAAGAGCCTCTTTTCTTTTTTATCAGCCAATAAGACCCGCCAGAAATCTAATGATTCCCCGGGTGACAGTTCTGTCTCGCTTTTCCTTCCTCGTCTCATCCCAACACCACCCGATAGTTTATCCATAAATCCCCTGATCTCCCAAAGCCAATTGGCATAATACCACCCGTTCTTTCCGCCTATTGACCATATTCTTTTTAAAGTCGTGCCGGTGTCTTTCAGCGACATGGTATGTATGTCTTTAAAGCATCCATTGACGGGTACTTCCATGTATTGAGAAATTCCTTTTTTCAGCACTTCACTCGATTGTGCATCAATCCAGCTGGATAAAACCAGGTTTTGTTCAATCTTATCAAAAGCCAGTTTAATCGATGTATCATAATCAATTAATGAAATGTTGAGCTTCCGGGCCAGTTCATTCGGCCTGCAAATTACCTCTATCTTCATGCTGTTTACCAGATGCTTTGCCAGGGCATAGGAAGTGGAGGTAACAAAATAGAGCCAATAGGATGAAATCCTGGGTGTCATTACCGGAACTACAAAAATTCTCCTCTTCAACCCTCTGATGGCTGCAAATCGCAACAACATTTCTTTATAATTTAAAATCTCAGGTCCACCAATATCATAGCTTTTAGCATAGGTTTCAGGCAGACCCGCAACTCCATTTAAAAACTCCACAACATTTCGAATAGCGATGGGTTGACATTTTGTTTTCAACCATCGGGGGGCTATCATCATAGGCAGTTTTTCCACCAGGTCACGTATAATCTCAAAAGAAGCACTTCCAGAACCGACTATGATACCTGCCCTGAGTGTTGTCAACGGAAAAGTAGCTGAAGACAAGATGCTTTCTACATTCTTACGGGATGTCAGATGTTTCGATAACTCCACATCATTGGTGATCCCACTTAAATAGATGACTTGTTTCACTTGGGTATTTGCCATGCAATCCTTGAAATTTTGAGCACAAAGCTCTTCCATTGTCTCAAAATTCCCTGTCTGGGTCGACATGGAATGAATCAGATAATAGGCAATATCAATGTCAGAGGGTATGACATTCAGCGTTTCGGGTCGTAGAAAATCACATTCTATCACGCTGAGTCCGGTTGTGGCATATTTTGATGAATCAAACCGGCTCTTATCGCGATTACAACAGATTACCTCGTGACCGTTTTCGAGTAAAACCGGTAATAATCGTTGAGCAATATAACCTGTAGTGCCTGTTAGCAGTATCTTCATGGTTTACCAGAATATGATTTGTTATTGTAATTTTTGGGTTATTGTAATATAATTCCCTGATTACATGACTAACAAAATTAAATTGCAATATGAGAATAACTTAAGTAAATGGGAAAAATAATATCCTGTAATTTAATTTAAATAAGGTAATAAGGTTTAGGCCTTTTTGCTTAATATTTCTATTGAGGTTAAAAATAAAAATAAGGTATTTAATATAAAAACCTTATTTTTAAATTGTTAAACCTTAGTAGAAAACCAATGCCCC
>CAIYOZ010000337.1 GCA_903927945.1 uncultured Bacteroidales bacterium
GTCGGGGTAGCGGGATTCGAACCCACGACCCCCTGCTCCCAAAGCAGGTGCGCTAACCGGACTGCGCTACACCCCGTACAATTCTTTTATAAAACCCGTACAAAATCATTTCTGATAGCAGCACATATGTTTCTTAAAAGCGAGTGCAAAGATACGCGCTTTTTCCGATAATACAAACTAATTGTTGTATTTTTGTAAGAAAAAAGGAACAAAAATTCCCAGAAAGTCTCAAAAACCTAACAACCACATAGTTAAAAATGGCAGGAATTTATATTCATATTCCCTTTTGCAAGCAACGATGCACCTATTGCGACTTCTATACGGAAGTAGCGCCCGGTTTTATTCCCTCATTGGTGGAGGCAATTGTGCTGGAATTGAAGATCCGCAAGGATTACATTCAGAATTTACCGATAAATACCATTTACTTTGGTGGAGGGACCCCCAGCATATTGAGCGTTGAACAGTTCTCCCGGATATTTGAAGCCATTGATAGTTTGTATTCCGTGGCTGAGGATGCCGAAATCACTTTCGAAGCCAATCCCGATGATTTGACGGTAGAATTCCTGAATGCTATCCGACCGCTCCCCTTCAACCGCATCAGCATAGGAATACAATCCTTTGACGATTGTGACCTGAAACGCATCAACCGAAGACATAGTTCGTTGCAAGCAATTAAAGCTGTGAAAGACACTCAAAATGCCGGATTCGACAATATCAGCATTGACTTGATATACGGGTTGCCATTTCAAACACTTGAAGCATGGGAAAAGCAACTCGATACAGCCCTGGATTTGCAGGTCCAACACATTTCGGCATACGGATTAACCTACGAAGAAGGCACATTGTTGTGGAAACAGCGTGAAAATGGTGCCATCGAAACAGTGGATGAGCTAATTATGAATAAAATGTACCTCCTTTTAGTTGAAAAAACAAAACATAAAGGATTTGAAGCCTATGAAATATCTAATTTTGCCCTGCCTAAATACCGTTCGCGCCACAATTCCTCGTATTGGAAACAGGAACCATATCTGGGAGTCGGTCCATCGGCGCATTCGTACGATTTAATTTCCAGGCAATGGAACGTATCTTCCATAGCAGAATATATGAAGGCCATCAACACCCATGCCACTTTCTTTGAGCGTGAAGTACTGTCGTTAAACGACCGGTATAATGATTTTGTGATGGTATCCCTGCGCACCACCGATGGATTGGATGTGAGCAAAATGGAAAAAGAATTCGGAACAGACCTTGCCGCCTATTGCTTACGAAATATAAAAACATTTACAGATAGTGAAAAAGTATATTATTCTGACGGGAAATTGCGTTTAACTGCCGATGGGATACAGATTTCCAACCTCATTTTAATACAGCTCATGAAGGTATAATTTATAAAAAAAAGTCGTACTTTTGTGGCTTTGAAACAAGGAAAATGGAAAAAATGAATCAACAACGTGATATCCGAGCTAAATTCAAACGCATATTCTGGCGATTATTTGCATTTGGAATAGTTTGCATAGTTTTAATGTTTGTTTTTATCAATATTGGCTGGATAGGTTATCTTCCGGCATTGGATGAATTGCAAAATCCAAAGAACAAGTATGCTACGGAAATATACTCCTCAGACTTACAGCTGTTAGGACGGTATTTTTACAGCAAGCAAAACCGTGTGGGCGTTCACTACAGCGAGATCTCCAAGAATGTAGTCAATGCACTGGTAGCCACTGAGGATGTACGTTTTTATGACCATTCTGGGATCGATGGCAGGGCACTCACCCGTGCAGTAGTTCTCACCGGTATCTTTCATCGCAAGAGTTCGGGAGGTGGCAGTACCATTACCCAGCAATTAGCCAAACAACTCTATTCCCCGCAAGCCGATAATTTCATACAACGCTTATTGCAAAAACCAATAGAATGGGTTATCTCCGCGAAATTGGAGAAACTGTATACGAAAGATGAGATTATGGGTATGTACCTCAATCAATTCGACTTTCTGAACAATGCTGTAGGTATAAAATCGGCTGCCCAGATTTATTTCAGCAAATCACCGGCCAACCTGAAAGTGGAAGAAGCAGCTACGTTGATAGGCATGTGTAAGAATCCTTCGTACTTTAACCCGGTCAGGTTTAATGAAAGAACACGCGATCGCAGGAATGTGGTACTCAACCAAATGCGAAAAGCCGATTTTTTATCCCGCCAGCAATATGATTCGATAAAAGCCATCCCGCTTACACTCAAATACCAGAAAGTAGACCATAAGTTAGGGCTTGCCGCTTATTTCAGGGAATACCTGCGTATTATGCTTACCGCCAAAGAACCAGAACGAGGAGATTATGCCAGTTGGCAACAAGGAAAATATGAAGAAGACCGGAAAAACTGGGATACAAATCCATTATATGGTTTCTGCAATAAAAACAAGAAGCCGGACGGATCACCCTATAATATCTATGCCGATGGATTAAAAATATACACCACGGTAGATTCAAGGATGCAACGATATGCCGAGGATGCGGTGGACGAGCACATGAAAGCACTTCAGAAAACATTTTTCAAGGAAAAGAGGAACAGGAGTTATGCACCTTTTTCACGCAACATGAGTCCTGAAGATATTACAGCCACCTTAAACCGTTCGATGAAACAATCGGACCGTTACCTGAGAATGAAATCAGCCGGTAGTTCGGAATCGGAAATAGAAAAGGTTTTCAATCAACGGATAGAAATGCAGGTATATTCTTCGAAAGGGGATATTGATACGACCATGACACCGTTTGATTCAATTCGTTATCACAAGTACTTCCTGCGTTGCGGGTTTATGTCCATGGATCCCCATAACGGACAGGTAAAAGCTTACATTGGGGGACCTGATTTTTCACAGTTCCAGTATGATATGGTCAATGTAGGACGCCGTCAGGTAGGTTCAACAGTAAAACCCTATTTATATACTTTGGCCATGGAAGAAGGTATGTGGCCTTGTGATAAAACCACGTGGAAACCCACTACCTTAATGGATGGGAATGGACATCCCTATACTCCTAAAACGACCACAAAAAATAAAACAGTTGGCGATATAGTGACGCTGCGTTGGGGTTTAGCCAATTCTGATAACTGGATATCAGCTTATTTAATGGGGTTGTTTACTCCGGATGCCTTGGTGAAACTGATGCGGTCGTTTGGGATTAAAGGATTTTTAGATCCTGTAGTATCTTTGTGTTTAGGTATCTGTGATATTTCGGTTGGTGAAATGGTGGATGCGTATACCGCATTCCCGAACAAGGGAATCAGGGTTGAACCTATCTATGTCACCAAAATAGAGGATGCCAACGGGAATGTGATTGGAAAGTTTACACCGCAAATGCATGAAATTTTCAGCGAAACAACGGCTTACAAGATGATTTACATGATGCGTGGTGTGGTTGATGGTGGTACCGGTAGCCGGATCCGTTCAACTTATGGGTTGACCATGCAAATGGGTGCTAAAACAGGAACTACACAAAACAACTCGGATGGATGGTTTATGGGATACACTCCATCCTTGGTTTCCGGTGTGTGGGTAGGTGGTGAAGATCGCTCCATTCACTTTGATAACATCGCCGAAGGCCAGGGTGCAAGCATGGCCTTGCCGATTTGGGCATTGTATATGAAAAAAGTATTAGCTGACAAGGATTTGGGATACTCCTCTTCTGAACAGTTTGATATACCGGGCTCATTCAACGCAAATGCAGGTTGTGAGACCAATGGCTTAGAATAGATATTCACTAAATAAATGCAAGGTTGAAAAAAGTAATTTTTATTACAGCATGTCTTTTGTGTCAGGTATTTGTCATGGCGCAATGGAATACAGAACGCATTTTGACTATCGGTCAAAATGCATTGTATTTTGAAGATTACGTACTTTCTATTCAATACTTTAATCAGGTCATAAAAATAAAACCATACCTGCCAGAACCTTATTTAAACAGGGCAATTGCTAAAATACAACTGGGTGATTATCAGGGAGCCGATCAGGATTGTACGGATGCTATCCGGATCAATCCATTTATACCACAGGCTTATTATGCCCGTGGTTTTGCCCGTAAGAAAATGAATTACAATACAGAAGCTATTGCTGATTTCAGCAAAGCGTTGGAATTCAGTCCAAATAGTCTGTACTTACTGATGAACCGGATGGATGCCCGTGATAAAAACAAAGATTACACAGGTGCCTTAAGCGATCTGGAAGACTATTTAAAACTGAGTCCAAAGACGTATAACCTGCTCTACGAGAAAGGTAGAATCCAATTAGAATTAAAAGATACCACAAGTGCCGAAAAAACCTTCAATGAATTCATTTTAAAGGATAGTACCAATTGCCTGGGTTGGAGCGCACGTGCGATACTTAGAATGCAAAAAAACGACAAGGAAGGAGCCTATAAAGATTATTCGCAATCAATCAAACTGAATTCAGCCTATGAAGGGGATTACATAAACCGTGGAATCCTGAATGTGGACCGTAAAAATTATAATCAGGCATTGAGTGATTATAACCAGGCAATAAAAATTGACAAAAACAATGCCCTTGCCTATTATAACCGTGCATTACTCAGGGCTAACCTGGGGGATAATAACAATGCATTGACAGATTTAAATACCGTATTAAAGCTTGATACCACTAATACGGAAGCCTTGTTACGCAAAGCTATGTTGGAGACAACACTGGGTGATTTTAGAAATTCAATAAAAGATTATAAACTCATTATCGGAAAGTTTAAATACTTTATACCGGCATACCTGGGAATTGCTGAGGCAGAAGAAAAACTCAGGAATGAAAAAATGGCATTCCAGTACCGGCAAATGGCCAGTAATATTGAAAAAAACAAAGATTATATTAACCGTAAAACAAAAGAAAACCTTCAAGCTACCAACAAGCTGGCAAATAAATTGCAACAAAACACATCGGGACATCAAACTGATTTGTTTAACAGATTCGCTGCTCAAAATATTGATGATACCGAAACAGCTTCGAAATATACTGACGAAACTCGGGGTGCAGTTCAGGATAAGTATACGGACGTTGTGAATGAACGGAATTTTGTATTAACCTACTATTCCAAAACCGATGAAATCAGACGGACCAATGTGTATTATCCTGTCCTTGATGAATATAACAAGGAGAAAAAGCTGAGTTCAATATTGAAAATTACAAATAACGAAGTGTCTTTAACGGCTGATTTGGTGAATCAGCATTTTGAAGCGATCAACGCTATCTCCAATCAGCTGGCCAAAGACAATGATAATGCTGATATTTACTTTAACAGGTCCCTGGAATTTGCCATAGTACAGGATTTCAATAGTTCCATTGAAGATTTAAATAAAGCAATATCAATTCGTCCTGATTTTATGCTGGCTTATTTTTGCAGGGCCAATATCAGGTATAAACTGTTGGATTACATAAAAAATACGGCTGACCAAACCTCAAAAGGGGTTGTTGAAAGTTCAAAGGAAAAAA
>CAIYOZ010000338.1 GCA_903927945.1 uncultured Bacteroidales bacterium
ACATTGATAATATTGAATTACAAAATTTAATTGATGAATCACTTATTCTTAGTACAGGAATTAAAAATTTGATGAATTATTTAATAAATTCAGATATTAAGGGTTCCAAATTTAAGAAGCCTGAAAATGACTCAAAAAAAATAACCTAACTCTCAAACTCCAAACTTTTCAAACTCTTTAAACTCTTTAAACCCTTCAAACTCTTCAAACCCTTCAAATTATGAACTTTTCTCAAACACTTAAATCAAAACCCCGTTTCAACTTTCTTCAAATTCTTAGCTTGAGTATGGGTTTTTTGGGAATTCAATTTGGATATGCGCTTCAAAATGCCAATGCAAGCCGCATCCTTCAAACATTTGGAGCCGATATTGAACAGTTATCCTGGTTTTGGTTGGCAGCTCCAATCACAGGAATGATCATTCAACCCATTATAGGTCATTATTCCGATCATACATGGACAAAGTTAGGCCGCCGGCGCCCTTTTTTCCTGGCAGGAGCAATAATGGCAGCGATTGCACTCATTCTGATGCCTAATGCAGGTGTTTTTGCGTCTGTTCTGCCGGCTATGTTTATTGGGGCGGGATTTCTAATGATTATGGATGCTTCGTTTAATGTGGCCATGGAGCCTTTCAGAGCGTTAGTGGCGGATATGCTTCCTGCCGATCAAAGTACACTGGGTTTTTCCATTCAGACATTTCTAATTGGCATAGGAGCTGTCATAGGTTCCTGGTTACCTTATGTGCTGGGAAATTGGATGGGGATTTCTAAAATAGCCAGGAACGGTGGCATACCGGATAATGTGGTTTTCTCATTTTATATCGGGGCGGCAGTGATGATTATAACCATTCTTTGGACTGTCATCAGTACGAAAGAATATTCCCCGGAAGAACTTGCACGGTTTAATGTTGGGAAAGAACCTGTTGAAGAACAAAAAAGTAAGTTCTCCGATATTTTCAAAGACATTGTTGCCATGCCAAAAACCATGAAACAACTCGGACTGGTACAATTTTTCTCATGGATAGCATTGTTTGGCATGTGGGTGTTTACAACTCCAGCCGTGGCACAACACGTATATGGACTGGCCGTTACGGATACAAAATCAGCTCTTTATCAGGATGCCGGCAATTGGGTAGGCATTATTTTTGGTGTTTACAACGGAATAGCAATGATTTATGCCCTTCTACTTCCGGCAATCGCCCATAAAATTGGCCGTAAACTGACGCATAGTATCTCATTACTGGCAGGAGCAGCGGGTTTATTGTCGATTTATTTTATCACAAATCCGACTTCCTTGATTTTCTCAATGATTGGAGTGGGTATGGCTTGGGGAAGTATACTTTCAATGCCTTATGCCATTCTGGCACCGGCTCTTCCCCTCCGTAAAATGGGCATATATATGGGCATATTCAATATTTTTATCACAGTACCCCAAATTATAAACGGATTATTTGGAGGGATGATTGTCAAACGACTCTTTGATTCTCAAGCTATTTTTGCATTAATTTTGTCGGGATGTTTCCTGATTATAGCAGCAATTTGTGTATTGGGAGTGGAAGATAAATTAGCAATAAAAACACAGCCGTAAGGGAACCAGACTCCGGAGTACATAAAAAGCTATAACCCAATTGAACATTTAAATCTTACTGCAATGATTAAAAATCCCGAAAATGATCCCTGGAGTATAATAGATGATGAATTACAAGTAAATAACAGGTTTACTTCTGAAAAGATATTCAGTCTTGGAAACGGACAAATCGGTCAACGTGCCAGTTTTGAAGAATACTTTTCGGGCGAAACAATACTTGGTTCTCATATTTATGGATCATTTAATACGGATAACAAGGGTCTTTCAAATTGGGAGAAAGAATTTTCGGAAACTACCGATGAAATCATAAATGCACCGAATTGGATAGGGATCATTGTTCGGTTGAATGAAGAAGTATTGGATTTAGCTACCTGGGAAGTGTTGAATTTTGAAAGTATGCTTAATATGCTTGAGGGCATTCTGGAAAGATCATTCGATGCCATTTCTTTGAAAGGTAATCATATCCATGTCTCTGTAAAAAGATTCCTAAGTATGGCGGAGACTGAAGTTGGTGCCATCAGTTACTCCATCAAGTCCTTAAATTTTGAGGGTCGTATTTCATTCATGCCCATTCTGGATGGTGAAATGGCAGGTCAATTTCAAAATAATGAACCTATCTGGAATGTATTGCAAACCAGGACCCAAAAAGATGTAGCCCATTTATGGACACAGACCCGAAGGACGGATTTTCATGTGTGTCAGGCTATGACTTATGTGTTGTATAAAAACAATGAACAATTAAACATCCTTCCTTCAAAAATTGAAAAGGAAAAAATTGCCGGGTTTAGTGTGGGAACTGATGTGAAAAGAGGTGATACGATCAGTTTAAACAAATATGTGGCAATCGTAAACTCATTGAATCATGACAGGAAAGAACTCACTGAAACAGCCTGTAATCTAGCACTGGCATCCAGGCAAAAGGGCTGGAATAAATTGTTCGAGGAACATTCGGCAATATTAACGGAAATGTGGAACCAATCGGAAGAATTAGCTGAAGCTTCACCTCAATCACTGCAAGAAAATCATTATAGGCTTTTTAGAAAATTTCTGGGACTCGATAATCAGGTTTTATTGTCTGTTCCGAATCAATAAAATACAACTATGAGAAATCACAAAATTTCAGTACTGATACTTTTCGTTTTTCTCACATTAGTGAGTAATGCTGCAAATCAAAAATGGATTAAACGGGTAGAACCGACTTTTTGGTGGACACAAATGACTCAGTCTGATTTACAAATCATGCTTTATGGGGTCGATTTACATTCTATCGATATTACTATCAATTATCCCGGAATATCAATTATCAGAAAAGAACTTACTGATAATCCGAATTATGTCTTTCTCTATTTGCATGTCTCTAAGGAAACGAACCCCGGGAAATTCAATATCTTGTTAAAAAAAGGGAAAAGTAAACAAGTTGTTGTTTATGAGCTCAAACCAAGAAGAGAGGGTTCGGCAAGTAGAAAAAGTTTTACAGAAGCTGATGCATTGTACTTATTAATGCCCGATCGGTTTGTGAATGGAAATCCCTCCAATGATTCTATTCCCGGATATTTTCAGGGAGTACACAGGGATATACCGGGTGCCCGCCATGGAGGTGATATAGATGGAATCATATCAAAAATCCCTTATCTGGCAGATTTAGGAGTAACCACCTTGTGGACTACTCCTCTTTTTGATAATAATGATACAAATTATTCTTATCATCATTATGCTTGTTCTGATTACTATAAAATTGATCCGCGCCTGGGGAAAAATGAAGATTACCGGAGACTTTCAGATGCCTGCCATTCAAACAACTTGAAATTGATCATCGATGTGGTCCCGAATCATTGCGGATCATCACATTGGTGGATGAAAGACCTGCCGTCAAAGGATTGGTTTAATACCTGGCCAACTTATACCGGTTCGAATTACCGCATGACTGCCTGGACAGACCCCCATGCTTCAGCAGCGGATCTTTATCGGTTGACACATGGTTGGTTTGCCCCTAATATGCCTGATTTAAATCTTCAAAACCCATTGCTTTTTGATTATTTGAGCCAGGTCTATATCTTTTGGATTGAATCGGCCAATATCGATGGCATGCGCGTAGACACCTATCCATACAATGATATCAAGACTGCCGCCCGTTTTGTTCAGATCATACGGAATGAATATCCGAACATGAATGTTGTTGGTGAATGTTGGGTGAAGACACCTGCCGAAATAGCTTATTATCAATCGGGAAATAAAAATAAAGATGGGTTTGATTCCAGGCTGAGCAGTGTCATGGATTTTTGTTTGAAAGATGTATTTAGTTCAGCCTTCAATGAAAAAGAGAGTTGGGATAGTGGAATGGCTCGTTTTTATTCGCTTTATGCACAGGATTTTGTATACGACAATCCGAATATGATTATGAATTTCCTGGATAATCATGATATAGACCGATATTCAACTGCAGTGAAACGAAATGTGCTAAAATATAAAATGGGATTGGCCATGCTACTGACAGCACGGGGATATCCTCAGATTTATTATGGAACTGAAATAATGTTGGATGGGATTCCCGGGGATTATCAAGGTCATAGGTTCGATTTTCCGGGTGGTTGGCAAGAGGATAAACGAAATTGTTTTACTGCGTCTGGAAGAACACCTGCCGAGAATGAAGTGTTTGTTTATCTGAAGAAACTCCTGAACTACCGCAAAATGAATCGGGTTCTTCAAAATGGGTTGATGAAACAATTTATACCCGAGAATGGGATTTATGTAAACTTTCGATTTGATGACAGCAAGACGCTCATGATAATTGCGAATAATAATGACCAGGCCAGGGAAGTAGACTTGAAACGATTTAGTGAAATCCTTTCTGATAAAACAGAAGGTATAGAAATTACCACTTCAAAATCATATTCATTAAAAAATCCGGTTTCTGTTCAAGGCAAAACGGTTTTAATTTTGGAGACAAAATAAATTAGTATGAATAAATTATTGTCTTTTCTTAATCGTAATTCATTCTTAGTTACCTGGGGGCTGAGAGGGGGTTGCTAGGGGGTTTCATGGGGTATAACCCTCTGAACCCTTATTGAACCCTCATTAAACCCTCTCTTTATACAGAATATATGGAGAAGAAACGTAGAGCCAACCCAGTAAATGGATATTAGTTCAGGAGTTCCAATCTCTTTATAATATTTGCTCAACTTTATGACTTAATTCCCTTAGATTGATCTTGTTAATTAATAACATAATGTCTCTGGTTCTTTACTTGTAATTTTAAGATTATGAATAAACTATCATTTAAAGCATGGATTACTGATTTCAAATTAGTTTTGGTACGTTTCCCGTTCACTCTTTTATTTATTATCGGGTTATCCGTGCTTTGTTTTTTATCTATCAATAAAGTAAAAGCAGATATCAGAGAAAGCCTGTGGGCATTTTTCATATTGGGGACACTGTTAAGCGTAACAGTTAGCTTGTATCTGGAGGAATTTAAGAAAATAAGATATAGGATTATGTTGAATCTCCTATCTACCATTTTATTGGGTGTTTATTGTTACACCCTCCCTGAAAAACTATTCGAATATCAATATTATCAATTGACTGCGTTAGGTGGTGTATTCGCTTTATCTGATTTTTTCATTTCATTTTTGAAGAGGAATAACGAAATTCCTTTTTGGAATTTTAGCCGCGATAGCATTGTCGAAATATTTATCTCCTCGGTTTTTTCAGGAGTACTCTTTATCGGTTTAAGTCTGGCAGTTTTATCGCTCGATAAATTGTTTGCAATCCAGATTCACAAAGAAGTGTATTCAAACTTGGCGGTTGTTTGTTTTGTAATTTTTGCACCTATCTATTTTCTGTCTAACATTCCCGATGAAATTGAAAAACGAAAACAAGCTTTTTCGATCAACAAAATAATCAAGATCTTTGGGTTGTACATTTTACTTCCTATCTTAGCAGTTTATGCACTCATTTTATATGTCTATCTTTTCCGGATCATTATCAAATGGGAACTGCCAAATGGGTGGGTATCCACGTTAGTTTCAGTACTTGGAATGGTCGGATTTCTATGCATAATTATCTTGTACCCACTCCGGTTGTTGAAAGAAAATAAACTGGTAGATGTTTTCTCACGATACTTTTCATTAATGCTGTATCCTTTATTAGTGCTCATGTTAGTTGGCATTTTCAGAAGAATTGATGATTATGGGTTGACAATAAATCGATGTTATGTATTGATTCTTAATTTATGGTTGTTTCTTATCAGTTTTTACTTGTTCCTGTCTCAATCAAAATACGTAAAATGGATTGTTATTTCCTTTGCCATAGTAGCTTTCATAAGCTCATTGGGACCCTGGAGTGTTTATAACATAACAAGATATTCAATCACAAACCAACTTGATAAACATCTGATTGAAGATCATTTATTGAAGGATGGAAAAATAATTACGGGCACTGATAAAACGATAAAAGTAGATTCTAATACTAAAAGAAAAGTAGTTGAAGCCATACGATATCTTGTAAAAACGTATGGAAATAAGCCTATTCAAAAGTATTTTACAATTTCATTAAAAGATAAATCGGAATCCGATATATTGGCAATGATTAAGTTGGAAAGTGTTCCCCAACCTCTGGAGTCTTTTTGGATTAATTTGGAGTCTCAATCATTCCGCACAGATATACAAACTTTTCATTCATTTGTCCTGTTAAAAATGAAACCAAATCAAACGTTGCTTTATGAGGATGATACACTTACTGTTGAATTTGTGGATGATTATCTGCTCGTAAAGGGTAAATTGGATAATAATCATTCCTATAAGATATCACTGAAAGAAAAAATAAAATGGTTGATTAAAGAGAATTTAAAACGCAAAAATAATAATTTTCCAAAGGAGATGATGACCGTAAAAGGAACTGATTTTAACCTTGTCATAAGAACTGTTAGTGGAGACTATGAATTTCAACAAGACAAATTAAAAGTAACGAATTTTGAAGCTTATCTTTTTAATTAATAAAATATATTAACTGCATATGAAAAAATATTTTTATATACTGCTATTGGCAGTAATAGGAATTACTCCTTGTCGATCTACCCTTAATTTGCCCTACAGGTCGGTAAACAGCAAGAATCTGAATTCATTACTTACCTTGAAAGTTGGTAAGAATACCATTTATCTACAGGATTTCATCCTGAATCCTCAGGAGATAGATTCAGTTACTTGTTCATCGAAAAACATCATTTGTCAGTTGGATAAAAACCAGAAAACATCTGATTTAATCGTACTTCCCGAAATCGAGCATTTCGTGGATGTTAAACTGTGGTCAAAAGGAGTCCCTTATTCGGTTCCTTGTCGAAAGACAGATAAAGTTGATTATATTTTTACCTTCAATCCTCAGGGGAAGTCGTATAAAAAGGTACAGGTTGCAGGTCAAATGAATGACTGGGTGCCGTCACTTTCACCGGATCTTCAGCTTAATGATAAAGGGCTATACGAAGTGAAACTCAACTTAAGCCCGGGAACCTATTTGTATCAAATGAGCCTGGATGGGGAACAGAACCATGATGCCAACAATCCGAGCAAAGTGGATAATGGGTATGGAAAGTTTAATTCTATTTTGCAGGTTGCCGGTCAGAAAGATAAATATCCTGTTCTTTATTCTTCAGGATTCAGTGGTAAAAATATTACGCTTTCCACTCAAAATAAATTAAGTCATGCTTTTGTATACTGGCAGAATTATCGATTACCGGAAAGATTCATCCGGATAGAACAAGGGAAAATTACGTTTGATATTCCTAAAGAAGCCATTAATCTTGATCGTTCTTTTATTCGTGTATGGACCAGTAATGATTTTGGCGTAAGTAACGACGTGTTGATTCCACTTGAAAAAGGGAAGGTACTTACCGATTCAAAAGACATAAAAGGGACTGACAAGCAAGCACAGATTATTTATTTCATGCTGGTCGATAGGTTTAAGGACGGCGATAAAGCAAATAATCATCCCATGAACAGGCCGGATGTAAACCATAAAGTGGATTATTGGGGAGGTGATCTGGCAGGAATACACCAGGAAATTGAAAAAGGTTATTTTGATAAACTGGGTGTCAATACATTGTGGATTTCACCCTTAAATCAAAACCCGACAGAACCTTACGGATATTATCCTCCCATGAAAACGAAATTTTCAGGCTATCATGGTTATTGGCCTGTTTCCTCGTCTAAGGTTGATTTTCGTTTTGGAACCAATGACGATTTTAAAACTCTTGTCTCAGAAGCTCACAATAATAATTTGAATATTCTTCTTGATTATGTGGCTCATCATGTTCATATTGAACATCCTTTCTATAAACTACATCCAGAGCTTACGACATCGTTATATCTGCCTGATGGCACTTTGAATACTGAACGCTGGAATGACCACCGGCTTACTACCTGGTTCGATACCTTCCTACCTACACTCGATTATTCGAATCCAAAAGTAGTGGATATGATGACCGACTCAGCAATTTACTGGATAAAAGAGTTTCATATTGATGGATTCCGCCATGATGCCTGCAAACATATCCCTGAGCAATTTTGGCGTGAACTGACTTATAAAATCAAGAAACAGAACGAGGGTAAAAATCTTTATCAAATAGGGGAAACATACGGCAGTCCTGAATTGATCAGTAGTTATCTGACATCGGGAATGCTCGATGGACAGTTTGATTTTAATGTTTTTGATATGGCTAATACCACCTTCGCAGGTGTCGGGGGCAGTAACCTGATACAAGTCAATACCATTTTAAATTCAAGCTTGTACCTTTATGGAAATCACAATTTGATGGGGTATATTTCCGGAAATCAGGATAAACCCAGGTTTATGGCATACGCTTCTGGCGATCTGAAATTTGGCGAAGATGGCAAAGCTGCCGGTTGGCAACGAATGATTGGCATCACCGATTCAACCGCCTACAATAAATTGTTTTTAATGCAAACTTTCAATATGACTATTCCAGGTATTCCGGTGATTTACTATGGTGATGAAATTGGATTGACAGGTGCCAATGATCCGGATTGCAGAAGAATGATGAAATTTGATAGTTTGAATAACCGGGAATCGGATCTCTTGAAAAAAGTCTCTATTTTGACACACTTGCGAAAAAATAATCCGGCACTCATCTACGGTGATTTTATTAATATATCGTCTGAAAAAGACAATTGGGTCTATGTCCGGAAATACTTTGATAAAAATGTACTTGTTTTTATCAATAATTCATCAATTCCAAAGACATTTGAAATTAAATTGCCATCAGAATTAAGTACTGTAGGTCTCAAATCAACGTTTAATACTAAATTTGCAATCTCAAACCGGATGATACGAATTCAATTACCCGCTTACAGTTCCGAAATTTTACTATAAACTATAAACTCAAACTATTCAAACTTTACAAACATGATTCAAATTAAAGACAGCGTGCTGGCTAAAGCTGCCGAAAAAGGCATGGACGAGTTCTTACTGGTTTTTAGCAATGCGTACCTCGATGAAATAGGAGGAGAATTGACTGCCCAAAACATGTCATTGCTTAATGGGAATCAACATACTTTATTGGCTTTTCATTTTTTTACCCGGGAAATGAGTGAAGGGGGATTTGTTCAGCTCATTCAAAACGGATATGGGGGTTATATCTTTTCCAACCCCTTCGCCAAAGCAATTAAGCAATTTGGTGCGGTTGAATTGTCAAAATTGATTTACAAGGCCAAGGAAATTTACGATCCAAACAAAGAAAAACTTGAAAGAGAAACTACTACTGAGGAATTTAATGCCTTATATGTCGATTTCGAAGAGTTTGATGAGTTGGAAGAGGTTTATTTCGATATTGAAGAAAAGCAAACCACACTCATTGCTTCGTATGTAGATGAACATATTGCTGATTTTGCAGAAATAATTAAATAGTGAAATTCCCAATGAATTTAACTCCTCAATATCTATTGGATAGTTGAGGAGTTTTTTTATTGTTCGAGTAACATTTCATTCACGCGTTCCAGATCTTCAGAAGTATCAATGCCAACAGATTCCACTGTTGTAAAACCAACTTTTATGCGATAGCCATTTTCAATCCAGCGGAGCTGCTCCAGCGACTCTGCAATTTCAAGAGGGGATTGCTCCAGCAGTGTGATTTCTCTCAAAATATCGGCTCTATAGCCATAAATACCGACATGTTTCAGGTAATTATGATTTGAAATCCAGTTTGTAGGTTCAGTACCCCGAATAAATGGAATCACCGACCGACTGAAATACATGGCTTCATGCTTCCGGTTGATGACTACTTTTGGATTGTTCGGATTTGTCAAAAGACCATATCCATCCTTCTCAGTGAATACTTTTGCTAACGTTGAAATTTGGGTGTCCGGTTCATCAAAACATTTAATCAGTTCAGTAATCTGTTCCGGTTGAATGAATGGTTCGTCCCCCTGCACATTAATGACCACATCGAACCATTCCTTTAGTTTAGAAAAAGCTTCATAACAACGGTCTGTTCCACTTTTGTGGTCTGTGGAAGTCATAATTACCTTGCCTCCAAATGCTAAGACTGCATCATAAATCCGTTGATCGTCAGTTGCAACATACACATCAGCCAGTATTTTTGATACTTGTTCATAAACACGTTGAATCATGGATTTGCCATAAATGTCAGCTAGTGGTTTCCCCGGGAAACGGGTAGAAGCATATCGGGCTGGAATGATTCCAACAAAACGCAAGGGAATCGGTTTCTTAGATGGTTTGGTGTCTGTCATTATATTCAGAACTGTTTTCAGTTTTTTATTGTTGATTGTATTCCTGTTATATTTTTTTATTTTTGTAAATTTTCCTTTTGGTTAAAGCAAACCAGCTGCTACTTCTCATTAATAATAATACTATAAGCGGAAATGCAGCCAGATTAAAAACCTGAATTGACAAAGCAAATGCAAATAATGCTCCCACCAAAAACAAAATATTTAATATCTGGTAGAAGAATAAAATTACACGCAATGGTTTAACCCATATCATAATTGCAATAAAAAAATTCAGGGGATTTAACCAAAGTAAATTTAAGTTGTTTTTCACCAAAGGATGCAATGAAAAAAACATAAGGTAAAAAGCGATTAATCCTCCAAGTCCTGTCAAGGCAAATATCAATGTATCAAAGAACTTGTAATGACGTCTTCCTTCTTTTATGTCCCATATTGTCAATAGGATTCCCAAAAACAACATGAAACAGGCAATGAAAGTTGGTTTTAACAACCAGGAATCATTTTGCTCATTCACGTATTTTTTGTTTACCAACACCTTCTTTTCTGTCACCAGTTTTTTTGTCTGCCCTGAAGGTGAATCGATTTGAGCTGTTTGAAACTCGTACATTAGTGTCTCGGGCAAAAACATGCTCTCACTCTCATTGGCAATCTTGTCGGCATCCATGCCAAAAATCACATCAATGCCAAATTTGAGCCAGGTATCAGTTCCGATGTAAATACCTATCCATTGACGAAATGTTTTTGGATACGTTGTTGTTTGGTATTTTACATACCCGTTCAGTGCAGCAAGTATTTTATCACGGGGACGTGTTGCACAATTATCAAATACAAAATTATACCGGTAAGTCCGGTTTTCAGGTTCGTAATTTTTTAGGGTAAATTAATCAGATTCTTTTTCTCTGATCGGGTCATATTTAGAACCTGTTCCCAAACCATCGAATTTCGTTCAGCATATTCGGGCAAAAAATAACGGGTATCATAAATTCCCAATTGATAGTCAGTTTCCCCTTTTATGAACTTATAATAAAAATTTTCAGTTTCAAAACTAAAAATACCATAGTTGAATACAAAATCATTTCCGTTTTTTAAATCGTTTATCCGAATTGCTGTATGTCCGAATTTTGCATATACTTCTTCCCCGGGTGAACAGGTTATTAAACTCACTACAGTGGAATCACTGAATGAGATTTGCTGAGCTCTTAAATTTAAAATGCTGAGGAAGAAAATGATTAAAAATATACTTTTTTTCATATGATAATTTTGTGTAGGAAGTTGCAAAAGTAATCTATTTATTTAATTTTTTTAGAAAAAAGTTATTTTGATTTATCGGAGACTCATATACGAATTAATTTTTTGGTTCTAC
>CAIYOZ010000339.1 GCA_903927945.1 uncultured Bacteroidales bacterium
CAAACAAATTCTGGCTTGCGGCGAATATGGTGGTGTTGCTTATAGTATTGATAACCACATATATCAAAAAGCATTTGGACATGGAAGTGTCAATAGTGGCGATGATTGGTTAGATTCGTATGCGACTTTTATTGACAATCTTATCGGGTTTAAGACAAATAACGGTCTCAGTGCGGCAGTTTACACAGAGTTGACCGATGTAGAAGGAGAGATGAATGGATTTATTACTTACGACAGAGCCGTTGTCAAAGTGGATTTAAATAAACTATCTGAAATCAATCAACGGGTGATTAAAAACTTAGCAAAAGTGGTTGATATTCTGCCAACTTCGCAGGTAAATCCTCAAAACTGGAGGTTTACTTTTAATCAACCTTCAGCCGACTGGTACACTGCAGCATTTAATCACACCCAATGGAATGACTCAGTAGCTCCTTTTGAACCTGCAACAAAGCGAAATATTCGTGAAATTAAGACGAATTGGAATACACCAGATATCTGGATGCGGAAAGAGTTTAAAGTTGGTATTTTAACGCCAGAAGCACTCAAAAATCTTATTTTCTTCATCTATCACAATGACGATTGCGAAGTTTATATCAATGGCGTATTAGCTGCAAAACTTACCGATAGTACAAATGGTTATTCGACACTTCCGTTTAGTGCGGAAGCAAAAAATGCAATCAAACAAAATGGCCTGAATGTATTTGCCATTCATTGTCATAATACGAAAGGTTCTCAAATTATCGATGCCGGTATTTCCATTCGCTCATATAATTAACTTCATAAAATCATTAAAACACGAACTAATGACCATGAAATCAACAATACTGTCAGCATTTTTTAGGAACAGATGGCTTCTTTTAATTGGAATTCTCTTTTCGGCATTCAGAATCTCAGCAGCTGATATTCCATTACCTGAGCACCCACGTCCCGAGTTTATGCGTTTGGAGTGGTTGAACCTGAACGGTAACTGGAAATTTTCTTTCGATGAAAAGAACAGTGGAATCAGTGAAGGTTGGTTTAATTATGCTGATAGTCATTTCGATAAAACCATTGTCGTACCATTTTCATGGGCTTGTCCGTTATCAGGAATCAATGACAGTAAAAAATTGATTGGTTGGTATCGTCGCAATCTGGAAATCCCAAAAACTCCTGACTGGAAGAATAAACGAATTATTCTCATTATTGGTGCCTGCGATTATGGTGCACAAGTATGGGTAAATGGAAAAAATGCCGGTTGGAAAGAAGGTGGTTATATCCCTTTGGAATTTGATATTACCGACATGTTGACGGGAAAGGATGATAAATTGACTGTTCGTGTTGATGAACTGGTGAAGGACAGTCCGCAGGGTAAGCAGAATTATGGAAAAGAGCGTGGAATATGGCAAACTGTTTATCTCGAAGCACGAAAGAAAGAACATTTGAGCAATATTCGTTTTTATCCGGACATTGATAAAAAACAAGCTGAAGTAAGCGTGAAATTGAGTGTTCCCGCTCAAAAAGGGACAAAAGTGAATATTATAAGTGGTTCTTCGGGAAAAAGTATGTTCCAATACGAAGTGCCCGAAGGAGCTAGAACAGCCAATTTCACTATGCCGATAAAAAATATGCGCTTGTGGAGTTTGAAAGATCCTTATTTGTACGAAGTAAAAGTTCAGATTTCTGATAATAATGGAACTGACGAAGTGAATACCTATTTCGGAATGCGGAAGGTCAGTTACGGTAAATATCCGGGTAGCGATTTCAGTTATGTTTATCTGAATAACGAGCCCATTTACCTACAAATGACCCTCGATCAGGCATATCACAACGAAGGTTTCGGAACTTATCCGTCCGATCAGTTTATGAAAGAAGATGTGATACGAACCAAAGCATTGGGATTGAACACCATACGTTCCCACATAAAAGTGGAATTGCCCCGCAAAATTTATTGGGCTGATAAGCTGGGTATGTTGATGATGGCAGATATGGTTGATTTCCGCAATTCTCCGGCTGACAAAACGCAAAGGGAGAATTCTATGCGCATGTGGGAACTTTTGGCTGAAAAACAGGTGGAACGTGATTTTAATCATCCTTGTATCTTTTCATGGATACTTTTCAATGAGTCGTGGGGATTGTTGACGCCGGTAGGAAACGAAAAAATCTATTTGCCCGAAACAAAAAAATGGGTGTTGAATATGTTTCGTAAGTTCAAAACCGACGATCCAACCCGTTTGATTGATGATAATTCGGCTTGTAAAGAAGATCACATGGTTTCGGATTTTAATTCGTGGCATGAATACTTGCCGGGTTATTCATGGGCCAATTGCCTCGATTCGGTTTGTGCCTATACTTATCCCGGTTCACAATGGAATTATGCAAAAGGTTATAAACAAACGAATGTTCCGATGATTAATGCCGAATGTGGCGGTGTTTGGGGCTATAAAAACGGTGCCGGCGATATTGATTTGACCTACGATTATCACCAAATGATTAATGAGTTTAAGCGTCGCCCAAAATTAGCTGGATATTTGTTTACCGAACTTCATGATGTAAATGACGAATTTAATGGATATTATCGCTACAACCGTTCTGCCAAAGAATTTGGCTTAGCTGAATTATGTCCGGGAATGAAATTTGCCGACTTTGCTTCGGTGAATTATGTAATTCCGGGTAAGAGTTTTGAGGAAATTTATGATGCTGCACAAACCGTAAAAATGCCCATCACAGTTTCGTTTCTTGAAAAAATAACCAGCCAAAAACTTCGTCTTGAAACGAAAGTAATTTATTGGAATCATTTTGGTGATTTAAAAAGCTATTCCACACAAGGAACAACGTTGGATGCCGTTTCGTATAGTACCAACGTGCTTCAACCCTTGAAATTTGTTGCTCCAAACGAAGAATGTGTAGCTACATATTGCACTTATTTAATCAGTAATAAAGGAGATACGTTGCATTGTAATTTCGTTCCATTCCGTGTTCGGGCAAATTCAAAATTATTCGTTTCGTCCGATACGGTTGTTGTTTCGAAACCGGCAACATCTTACAAAGAAACCTGTTGGAGTTTAAAAAATCTGCTTACACAGCATAATTCCAAATTTATCGGATTAGGGAGCGGTTATGTAGATTATGAGTTTGAAATTACAAGCGACAAAGTTCCCCAAAAAGTTACTTTTATAGCTGAACTTTCTTCGCGAATGAATCAAAGCAAATATTTTAGAGAGAAATCCTATCAGATAGATAATTTCCCGAATATTGGCATTAATTGTTCCAAATGGGGATTGAATCCCAATTCATTTCCGCAAACTGATGAACTCAAACACCCGTCAACAGTAACTATTTATGTTGACGGAGTTGCTGTCTCAACGGTTGTATTGCCCGACGACCCCTGCGATCACCGTGGATTATTATCGTGGTTTAATCAACCCCACGGATCGGGTCTAGTGGATAAAAGAACACTGACGCCACCAACCAAAGTTGACACAACAAACGAAGGATTAGACCTATTACTTACTAAATCGGTGGAATTGCTTCGGAGTTCGTTTTATTTAGATGGAACACTGGATGAAGCCGGTTCATACGGCTATATTGTAAAAGTGGATTTGCCCAAAGATGCCATTGATAAACTGATTAAAAATAAATCAGTAGTTATCAGATTACGGGTGGATAAAGCTTCCGACAAAGAAGGCGGTTTGTCAGTTTTTGGAAAACAATCGGGGCGTTATCCGCTCGACCCGTCTTTGGTATTGATTTATTAATAAATTTTAATCGCAAAAATATGAAAAAGTTTATTTGCGTATTTTTACTTATTGTTTTTGCTAACATGGCTTTTGGTCAATCTGCCAATGGTTTTAAGTCAAGAAAAATTGATTCTACTAAGAGTTCGAATAAATTGAATATCAACAAATTGCTTGAAAATTCAGCACGAACTGACCTCATTGGACGTGAAATGTGGAATCATATGAAACCAATTAAGAAAAGTGACGATTCCCAGAAACCCGACACCCGAACCACCGAATATGGAATATCACAAATTGCAAATTCTCTTTGGGCATCACCTCAAATGGGAATGACAGGCCGATGGTGTTACGGGATTGAAACCGAACTTGTGGATGTGGTAATGGTTCAAATAACTTCAACCAAACAAAGTCAGACTTTAATTCAGAAATTTGTACCAACCCGCAACGAATGGACTCCGGCAGTAATGACAACCTATTACCGGGCTTTGCCAGACACTATGAAAGGTTCTTATCCTTATGCAGGCGATTTGAATGTAAAAGAGCGTAAATGTATAACCGATGAAAATGTACTGGTACTCGAATATACTTTAACCCACGATAATCGCACGACCGGTGATTATGAGATTACTCTGAAACTACCAAAATTTAAAATGCTGGATAACTCAGCACATTATTC
>CAIYOZ010000340.1 GCA_903927945.1 uncultured Bacteroidales bacterium
ACCTGCAAGTATCAGCACGATAATGATAATTTTATCGTTTGGATCAACCGGTGGTGTCATCCCTTTCTTGGCCCCTGGAATTATTAAGTACTACATGGACGGGCTCTTAAAAAACAGTTCCCGGCCATCTGATCTGGAACTGCAACATGCGTTCTCACGACCGCAAGGCACGTGATTCCGTTGAAGCAAGCCAAAACGCTGGTAAATACGGTAATCCGGGTGTATAAGAAAGGGTAAAAGATCATTTTTATAAATAAGTAAATAATTTTCTCTTGAGGTGTTAGCTCGAAATTTAGAGTTCCTTTTAAAAATTAACTAAATTCTCCAGACCGGAAAGCCATCACCTTTATCGTCATCCTCATCGCTGGGGTATATTATTTCAATATATGGTTCATTCATCCTTCTATCTTGATTTCGCTCCACTATTTTCTGTTTTAGAAGGTCACGGTAATGTGGAACTGGATTCCCCACCAATACAACAATAATATCATCAAAGGTTTTAGTGAAATTATCAAGCTGTCCCCACAATCTATTAATTTCATTTTCGTTATGCAGGTCCTTTTTAAGTTCAATTCCAATTTCATCTCGATTTATTGCAATATCACAATTATTTTGACCTTCCAGTGTCACGGTTACATTTTTTGAAGAAAATATATTCGGTCTATTAAGTTCTTTGCGAAGAAAATTTGTTAAATCAAGTTGATATTGCCTTTCTTTTTGAAAATCCTCTGTTTCATAAATCCATTCTTTATCAATCAAATCACAGACTTCATTGAACAAATTATTAAGCATAATTAGCCCTCATAACCAAATTTAAAGCAGATTACTCCGACAATAAAGACAATTCCACCATAAATTATATATTGGGTATAAAATACGGCGATAGCAACACCAATTATTGCTACCATAAGTCCAGCTAAAGTCAGAGTATGTAAACCCACATGTTTTATGATGAAATTAACAGGATAAATTAATTGTGTCAACATTTCCTTGAGTCACTCACAATCTTTTTCCTTTCTAGGTGTTTTTAAGTGAATTAAAGACCTAAATGTTCCTAGAAACGCGATAAACAGAAAACGATGGGTATTAGGGTTATAGCTCAAACCAAACCACAAAGGGTATCAGAACAGACATTATCCGGTATCATCTACTTGAACTGTCCAAATCCAGGAACAAAAACCCTTTTGAGAGAAAAATCATCGGTACCAATCAGTGGTGCAGGCAGATGGTATCGGATCCGAAGGTAATAAATCCCTCCTTTGCGAGCGCCTCCAGGATTTTTTCGGTCCTTTCCGGTTGTTCACCGATATGGGTAATAAGATCTTTCTTCGAGATGGTCCCTTCCCGTAACAGCAGTTCAAGAACCAGGCCGCGTATTTGCCGGTCAGACCCTTCAAATGCCGGCTGCCGGTAATAATGAGTGCTTCTCCGGTTCGGATTCGGGATACGCCGCCGAAGTACGGCACCATAGTCCATTAATGCGTAATACCACACACGCGGGTGTTCGCGGTCAAGCGTACTGGCAACCAGGGGCCGGATTTCACGGTCTGAAACAGGGACCTGGTCACCAAAAAAGCAATGGATGAATACCCTCCTGATATTTGTCTCGATGAAAACTGCGGGTTGATTGAATGCAAAAGCAGAGATAGCACCGGCAGTGGCCTTTCCAATACCGGGAAACCCGGTTAATATTTTTTCGTCATCTGGGATTATTCCGGAGAACCTGTCGACAACAAGCCCGGCAATCGTACGGAGTACTATCGCCCTCC
>CAIYOZ010000341.1 GCA_903927945.1 uncultured Bacteroidales bacterium
ATCAACTAAATCAACTAAATTTGCAATTCAACTAAACAATCAGCTCCATGAAAAAATCAGAAGGGTTACTATTTTTACTTTTCCTTGTCAGTTCTTCCCTTTTTTCTCAACAGTACAATGATTTCTTTATAAATAAGGCCTGCCGGGTTGATTTTCATTTCTGTGGCAATGCACAACAAACTGCCGTTTTTATGGACAATGTAAAGCTGGAGCCTTTCTGGGGAGGCAGGCATACGCAGTTAGACCACGATTTGAACCTGGGCGATTACCGTTTCCGTGTATTGGATAGCATAAGCAACCGGCAAATCTATATCAATGGTTTCAGTTCGCTCTATCGTGAATGGCAATCAACAGCTGAAGCATTGACAACAAGTAAAAGTTTTGAGCAATCTATTCAATTTCCTTTCCCGAAAAAAGCAGTCACTCTCATTATAGAAAAGCGCCTGGACCTGGATCACTGGACTGAGTTGTACAGGTATGTTATTTCACCCACCGACAAACTGATTCAACGAACACAACCACTGTCGGTCCCGGTGAAAGTTATTGCCCACACTGCCTCTCCGGACAAAGCCATTGACATAGCGGTTATTGCAGAAGGATATACGCTGAAGGAACAAAAGAAATTCTATCATGACGCTCGGCGTTTAGCAGAGAACCTGCTTACCCACGAGCCCTTTACCAAATACAAGAGCCGCATCAATATATACGCCATTGCAGCCCCTTCTGATGAATCGGGCATATCGCTTTCAACCGATTCATTGTGGAAGAATACGGCAGTAATGTCTCATTTTTACACGTTTTATGAGCCACGCTACCTCACGACCACAAATACATTCAAAGTCCGTGATTTGGCAGCCCTGGTACCTTACGATGCCATTTACGTACTGGCCAATACTTCCACGTATGGGGGTGGTGGTATATTCAATTTCTATGCATTGACAGCCGCCGGCAGTAATCTCGCAACACAGGTCACCGTCCATGAATTCGGGCATTCGTTTGCAGGACTGGCTGACGAGTACTTTTATGACAAACAGGATGCACTGGATGGAATGTATGATATTAAAAAGGAACCCTGGGAACCTAATATCACCTCGCTGGTTCAGTTTGATAGGAAATGGAAAGCCCAACTTCCCGAAAGTATAGTCATCCCTACCCCTGACACCAATTCAACAAAAACCAAAATAGGCGTCTTCGAAGGCGGTGGTTACCTCACTAAAGGCCTGTACCGCCCATACTTCGATTGCCGCATGCGTACCAACAAAGCTCCGGAGTTTTGCCCCGTCTGCCAGCAGGCGGTGGAACGCATGATTCTTTTTTTGACTGAGTAGTTATTGGTTGATTAGTTAATTAAGTTGATTGGGTAATTGGTTGATTGGGTTATTCCGTTATTGGGTTATTATTATCATATATCACAATACTACAGTCTTAAAATCAAAATACGAAGTATTTTTCTTATCCGTTTTTAATCCGCTAAATCAGCGTAAACCAGCGTTCTAATCTTAATTCTAACTTGTCAAGATTAGGTTATTTAAGTTATAGGGTCATAATAGCTTAATAAACTAATTACCTGCATCCAGCCAATTAACCAATCAACTTAATCAACTAAATCAACCAGTCATCCAATTAACCAATTAACTTAATAACCTAATAACTTAATAACCCTTACTTAATGGTTACCATTGTCGCCCCAAACCAATTACCTGCATCCAGCCAATTAACCAATCAACTTAATCAACTAAATCAACCAGTCATCCAATTAACCAATTAACTTAATAACCTAATAACTTAATAACCCTTACTTAATAGTTACCATTGTCGCCCCAAACCCATATTCCCTGAACGATGCATCCTGGAAGTAATAGGCTTTATATTGCGTTTTAAGCAGCTTTTCTATTTCGCTCCTCAGGACACCTTCCCCCTTGCCGTGGATAAAGACAATCTTCTGCCCCTTGCGGTTCTTGTTTTCAGCAATGACGGCATGAAACTTATCCAGCTGGCATTGCAACATTTCCCCATTGGACATTCCTGCTGTAGAATCCAGCAATTCGTTGATATGAAGATCCACTTCAATCACTTCAGGTGATTCTTTGCGTTTGACGATCCTGGGTCTGCCGGTATCTTCTTTTTGAAACATAGCCTGCTTTATTTCCTCTGGAGATATCTCAGCCAGTTTCTTATTCTCCACTTCATTTTCCTTCTCCGAGGTAATGTCAATCAACAGGGCCGGTTCGTCGAAATAATCATTGGTAGTAAAACTATGCAACTTATAGAATTTGACGGCATTGATTTTCAGGTTTACATCCACCACAGCCTGTGGAGTATAATTTTTCCCCTGTTTAAAAGGTAGCAGTTGAACACGTATCCGTTCCCAGGCGTTCA
Source organism: uncultured Bacteroidales bacterium (assembly GCA_903927945.1). Classification (GTDB taxonomy): domain Bacteria; phylum Bacteroidota; class Bacteroidia; order Bacteroidales; family Paludibacteraceae; genus Paludibacter. The sequence continues at coordinate 2,380 of CAIYOZ010000341.1, forward strand.
AATCTTCCTTGGTGATTTCTGTCAGCAGTTCCTGCGTGTTGGGTTCAATGGTACCGTTGGCAACACTCTTCCATTGGTTATTTTCACCGTTTACCACGTTGTAATACAGGTAATAATTGCTGTCGTTCACCAGGTAACACTCGTAAGAGGTAGTTTGCAATTGTTTGATATCCACCGGAAAGAAAGCCAGTAACGCTGTCAGTATTTCACCTTCCGGAGTCTCCACAATAGGTTCCGCTTTCCGCGTTTCGGGTTCCGTGTTCTGTGTTTCAGTTTGTAAGATTTTAGTCGGTTCAGCCGGTTTTGTTTTAAAGTCCTTCACCGGAAAATTCGTATCCTTGTTTACGGCACCAATCACCAGACATTCCCGTTCCAACATAGGAACTTCGAAGCCATCGGTATCTTCCACGTACACCATTTTCTTTGTTTCATCCACCCTGGTCACTATTCCACCGCCCACTGCGTTCAGAAAACGCACATTATCACCTCGTTTTATCATGTTTTTATTGTCTAATGTCTTGTGAATGTCAAATGTCGAAGGTCTAAAGTCGAAGGTCTTGCTTTTGTCTCTTTGTCTCTTGTCTTTGTCTTTCGTCCTTTGTCCTTTGTCCTTTGACTGTTGTCCTTTGTCCTTTGTCCTTTTTTTGTTACTTTTGCCACAAAATTACAACAATTTTTCCGTATCTCTCGTGAACCAGCCCAAAGAAGAACAACTCATTTATATCGATAGCTTTGACTATCCGCTTCCCGACGAACGCATTGCCAAGTTTCCATTGTCCCATCGGGATGCCTCCAAGTTACTGGTCTATCGCGATGCTACCATCACCGAAAGCGTCTTCTCCAGTATCGCTGACTTTTTACCTGCAGACAGCCTGCTGGTCTATAACAACACCCGGGTCATCCAGGCAAGGCTTATCTTCCACAAAGATACCGGAGCTCGCATCGAGGTGTTCTGCCTGGAGCCGCTCAGTCCGGCAGATTACGCCCAATCACTGGGTGCCACGAACGGTTGTATCTGGAAATGCATGGTAGGGAATGTAAAGAAATGGCGGGAAGGAAAGCTTAGTAAAGATATTGACATCAATGGCTCCAATTGTACGCTGCAGGTCGAATTGCTTCAAACTGATGATAACACCCACAGCATTCAGTTCACCTGGGACAACCCCGACATTCATTTTGCCGATATACTCGAGAAGGTCGGCGAATTGCCCATACCTCCCTATCTTCACCGCAAGACCGAGGAGAGTGACCTGACAACGTACCAAACCGTCTATTCAAAGATAAAAGGTTCTGTGGCTGCCCCTACCGCCGGGCTGCACTTTACCCCCGAAGTATTCGAGAGCATCAAGGCAAAGAACATTGAAACCGAAGAACTCACCCTGCATGTGGGTGCCGGTACCTTTCAACCGGTAAAAACGGCTACCATCGACCTGCATCACATGCATACCGAAGTCATCTCCGTGCATAAATCGACTATTGAGCATTTATTACAGAAAGTGGGACATATTATCGCAGTAGGCACTACTTCTGTCAGGACACTGGAGAGTTTATATTATTTAGGCTTGAAACTGCATCTTGACTCGTCGACCACCGACTTCCATGTTTCCCAATGGATGCCTTATGAAGGAAACGAAACGCTCACTACCACAGAATCGTTGCAAACAATCCTGGATTACCTGGAGAAGAATAACCTGACGACTCTGCATGCAGAAACCCAGATCATGATCAAGCCTGGATACACCTTTCATCTGGTGAATGGCATGATCACCAACTTCCACCAACCCAAAAGCACCCTGCTCCTGCTCGTCTCAGCCTTCGTTGATGGACACTGGACGGACATCTACGACTATGCTTTGGCTAATGATTTCAGGTTTTTAAGCTATGGGGATAGCTCGTTGTTGTTGAGGTGACCTTATCCCTGATTGGTCTTATCAAAATACTATTCTTGGTTAGCTTATAAGGTAATGGTGCGTTCCATCTAATAAGAAGCACGAATCACGATGCAATAGTAAAAGAAGATCCTACTTCAACCGAGTTTTCATAAGCGAATTCAGGCGATATATCATAATCCCAATAGCTGTCTTCGCAGGTGTGTGAGTTTCTTACAATTTTATCCCACACAATTTCTCCAAACTCTCCAATTCTGACAGTATTAAATACTGACTCATTTAGTAGAGTTTGAACCCCCTCTAAATGCTTGTGATTCTCAATAATAGGTAAAATGTCAAGTTTCTTAACCACTCCATTATTGAATTTGCAAACTAATGAATAGGGAGTATGCTCGATTATTTCTGTTATCCGTATCATTATTGTAGAGGATTTATTTTGTGAAAGTTCTTGCTTAACCACATTTCTAACAATTCATCTTTGTGTATCTCTGCCCAAGCCTGAACTAATTTTAGTTTACTCAACGGAAAATCACCATTAAGCAAATTGCCATTTTCTACTAATATATTTGCTTCAAATTCCCCATACTTAACTTTGAAGTGAGGTGGATTATGGTCGTTGAAAAACATAAAAACCACAATTCCATAGAATCGGCTTATCTCAGGCATACACTTTATTGTAAAATTACTGGATGAATTTTATAAATGTGCTTATTATCAAAAACGCTTAACTGTATAGATTGCAATTACTTTGCAAATGTACAAATTTCCAAATAGAAAACAAAATACATTTATATAGCCCATATTATCTTACGTGGTTTTTCTCTCATATATCAGTATTTTATCACGTTCCACGCTTTCTTTAGCAAAAGTTTTAATTGTCCGTCTTCAACCAAATCAATTTTCTTTCCTGTTAAAGCGTGTAAATCATTGATAATACGAATATATTTAAACAAAGTAGCCTTCGATTCTTTGCTAAAGTTGACTAATATATCAATATCACTCTTTTTATTTTCTTCAGTACGAGCGTATGAACCAAATCTTGAAATATACTCACTTATTCTTTTCAAATAACAATGCTAAGTGAATGATTGTTTATAAAAATGAGTAAAGACTGAACCCATTAATTGAGATTCAGACAATTGTCAAAATTCTAATGTTATTTCTTGACTATCAGTCTGGCTATAACTGCATTCTCACAGCTGAATAAGTGAATAAGCAACACATTCCAACAGAAAAAGCCTTTCAAAACATATTGGATTATTTAGATAGTAACAACCTGACAATCCTTCGCGCTGAAAGCCAGATCATGATCAAGCCCGGGTATACCTTTCATCTGGTGAATGGCATAATCACCAACTTCCACCAACCCAAGAGCACCCTTCTCTTGCTCGTCTCAGCCTTCGTCGATGGGCACAGGACGGACATCTACGACTACGCTATGGCCAACGATTCAGGTTTTTAAGCTTTGGGATAGCTCGTTACTATTGAGGTAATTCTTTCATTAAATTCAGTTCTTGTTCCATTAGGTTAAAACTTTTTTACTCCTTTATGATCTGAAACCGAAATTAGATGCCTTGGCTAATAATGACTCATTAAACTCCTTCTCTAAATTATATTTTGAAACAATACCTTTTATATTTGTGTATATTATTGATAATGTTATCTGATCCTTAATACGTGTGTTTAGTTTATTATCGTTAATTAACAGTATAAATGCTTCAGTTGAACAAAGTATCATATCCCATGCAATCGTAGTATATTTTGTATATATTTCTTTTTCATCATTTAAAATATAATCTACTATTTTAGAAATATGATCATTAATTTTTGTTTTACAAAAATACTTTATGCAATGATAAGTTGTCAAAGAATCTAAATACATTTTATCGTCATTTTTCAACTTGTCTGAAAAATATTCTTCAGTAAGAAATGATTCTCTAGAACCAAGTATATATAATAGAACAGATTTATAATTCCCAACATCATTTGATTTTATAACTGAATATACTGTAAGTAATTGTTCATCACTAAAATTGTGTGTTAAACTCATTGACAATATATTTATTGCATTATTTTTGATTCGGTCATCATTACTTTTCAAATCATTTATTGCATTTTCAATTCTAATATTCTCTGTTTTTGTCAAATATTCTTTAAGTTTTAATTCCACAGTTTTATCAATATCTTTTACTTCATTAATTATTTTTTCTGCAGGCTTTATTTGAAAAAAATAAATGATTATAGGTAATGCAATACTTATTAATCCAACAACACCACTAAGTATCCCTACAAGAATTTCCAACCAACTGAACCTATAATTGAATCCTTGAATGATCTGGTTCTGTGTCTCGTAATTAATTTGGAGTTGATTATTTGCTCTCATTAATAATTCGTTCTGTTTTCTCAACTCGACGACTGTTTGATTATCTGCTGACTTAGCAACAGTATAACTAAATGGAATAAATAATAAAAATA
>CAIYOZ010000342.1 GCA_903927945.1 uncultured Bacteroidales bacterium
CGAAGAAAGTGACGAGGTCCTGATTACCTTTCGATTTTTATATTCTTTCAATAAAGGGTCGTAATCCAAATCATATAATCTGCAAGAAATGACTATACGAATATTTGAAATATAACTTAAGCGTTGAATTAATCTATGGTAAGTATTGAGCGGATATCTGTTAGAAGATAATGACTGAGATAAAGCATCAATTTGATCAACTAAGAGAACAAATTTTTGATTGTTTTTACTAAGACTTTTAAAAACAGATTCAATTGTGTCACCTAATTCCAGTTCATTGTTTAAATCACCTATATTCTGTATAAAAAGCCTGTCTGCTTTTATACCAAGTACAGGAACATTCTCCTTTTTAAGTTTTTCAAACAAATCTTTAAAGATAACAGATTTTCCATAGCCTGCATTTCCTCCAAGAACTGCGATAGGTCCTTCCCTTAATGGTAGTGGATTTACTATCCAATTATAGAGTAAAATTGTTTCTGACCTATCTAAATGTATTCGATTACCAAAAGTATTATTGTATGACGACAAATCTATTGAAGCACTATTAAAACTTTTTATAATTTGTTCCTGACTTAAATTAGTCTCATTTACATTTTGATATATATCTCCAATGTGATTCTCTACATATATTGACTTATCTCCAAATTGATTAATTTCTCTATTCATACTTAATTTTTCTTCCAGTGTCATAATTATTATCTTTTACATCTTTTACCAAGGTAGGTCTGATGCAGAATGTTTGATTTTCACAGACTTTAGAAAACAAAGATGTTGCAAATCTATATAAACTTTTTAACACCTCAAACATTTTACATAATTATTTTTAAACATGCATAATAATTCTTTTATTTAATAAGTTTCAACCTTTTTTTAATGAGTAGCAACATACCACGTCTTCATCTTCCTTTTCCTTAAATTTCAGAAATACCGTTCCGGTGGTTACAAAGCCCGATATTTGCCTTACATGTGGGTTATGCCTTTGTATTCAGCGAGATCCCCCTAAAATAAAAGAGTATAAAATTGATTACTTTAATAAAAGTACGTATATTTGTGCCAAAATAATACAATAAACAATACAGACCGTTAACAATAGTAGAAGGGATGCCGAAAACTTGGAGAGTAGGCTTCATGTATAATACAAAAGAAATAATGAAAAAGCTGATTTTTATGGTTGCAATTTCAATATTGGTTGTAAGTTGCAAGAATGGTGGTTCCAGTGATGTTCATTCAGGCATTATCATCAAGGGAACAATTTCGGGGAAGCAGTCCGTCAGTCAAAAAGTGAAAGCTGAAAGCACCTCCTCACTTTCGGATGCCGTAAAAGTGCTTGTCATCAGCAACCGGTATTATAAGCTGTATGATATTGTGAATGGCTCTTTTTCAGTTACGGGAGAATTAGGGACAGGGGTTGCTCTAATATTCCTGGATTCGAATAATAAATATATCGGGAACCTTTCATCACAAGGCCTGAACATGCTTCCCCTCGGAAGCCTCACCAATGGAGGAAATACCGCCATTGATTTATCGACCCTTACCCTGGTGGGTACTAACGTGATCCCTTCCCACGATCCGTTAGGAAAAGAAATTATCATATCGGATGCCGAAATAAATAGTTTTAAGGCTATTGGCGGTTATTATGCTTCCATCGCCAAGAACATCGATAGTGATAACGACGGCATCCCGGATGTTTTGTCCGACAAACAGCTGATCATATTCAGCCAATTTGCCCGGTATAGCGGGAAATGGGGCCTTAACGCTACGGCACCCGTCCCCACGGATAGCGCCCATTCGTACATCAACTATTCCGTGAATATCAATGGCGGTTCGGGGCTCACTTTTTCCAATGGAAACATTGTGTTATCCGGTCCCGGCGTTTCTCCGTATACCGATATTACAACCTGGGGCTCCAAGCTCAATCAGGGTGGTGGCTTTATCTCCTCTTTCAACAGGCAGACATCTGCTCCCATGGATGCTCCATGGGGTACAACTTTCCTCCCTTTTAAAATGGGCACCTATACCTTAACCCTCGATGGGAACAGATTGTATACCCTGGAATACTCCAATATCGACGCACAATACAATTTAGTGATCGTCGCTCCCACCATTCATACCAACAGCGATGGAAAAATAACCTCGCTCTCCTTTGACTATAAACTGCCCAATGGAACGGTCATTAATCCGGCTTGCATGCTCACGGATGTGATGGTTCAATTTTTTGACAGTTCCAAGAAACAATTATTTAACAGCCCACGGATAACACAGGATATGGGTTTTAACACCTTTAACTTCAGTACTCCCCTGGATATTTCCACCCTTGATCAGATCGATGTGTGGTATGATGATTTATTAGGCAATAGTTACGATATAATATGGCGTTAACCGGAGCCAACTAATGTCAGGATACGGTTTTTGATCATAATAGAATGAATGAATTATTCCCTGCTTCCATTTTAAACCTCTCGAATTCGAGAGGTTTAAAACCCGGATTATAAAGCTTTTCCCAAAAACCCATAAACTCAATGGTACTCCGGTTGCGCATCCAATTGTTTATGACTGGATCCTCCACATTCCGGTATTTTGCAATATCCGTCAACGATATATACTCACCCAGATTGAGGTTAAAAAGACTTATTTCAGTTCCGTTGACTTTGATTTTTGTACTCTGTTTTGTCATAATATTTATCAGTTGCCAAAGCTTTTTATCCCTATACTAGCACAAACACTGAATTCGAAGTCTTCTTCCCATCCCCGCTCCGCACAAACACATAACAGCATACCACCTCTACTTCCTCCGGGTCCTTAAATTTCAGAAATACGCTTCCGGTAGTTTCAAAGCCCAGTATTTGTTTGACAATACACACTTCACCGGTTTTCAGCAAGGCACAGGCGATAATCTCATCGGTAGCCGTCATGTCTGTATACATAGCAGTCACATCATAGCCCAGGGTGATTCCTTCGGCATCCAGAACGGCATCGGTCACTTTCACCTCGGGCAATGAACCCTTTGAAATCAACATCAGGGGGTATCTTAGCACCGGTTGTTCGTCCATCTCTTCAAAAGCCGTTGAGAAATTAGCTGCCACAAACATATTTTGAGGTGATTTATACTCGCTGTTTTCAGGAAATCCCAGGCCGAGAATAGGGCTCAGCATTCGGTATTTTTTACCCAGAGCGGACATGCGTGCCCGGACATTGAGCTGCTTTTTACTCTTGGGATCTTTTGGCATAAATGCCTTCGAACGTACGATATTCTTGCCATTCAACGTATACAGCGTAAAATTGGCCACCGATTTCGTCATCGGCCCCAGCAAGGGACTTTGTGCGATACTCATGTTGTTGAAGTTTTAAGTAAATAAACCGGATCCGTTTTAAAAAATCACATCCGGGAAGTGTTCAGTTATAACGTTGTAAAGATAAATGATTTTTAATTAAACTGCAACACTTTTTGCAAATATTTAACGGATTATATGCACATTTTCAAACCCTCGCCCTCATCATACCCCGAAATTGATCGATGAAGACCTGAAAACAGGTTATGTTCCCTTAATTCTTATACTTAACTGCCTTTCGTCCGGATTATTAACTTACCAACTCTGTAATTCAATTAGGATTGGGAAGGGGTTGAATAAGGGTTGCGTTAGGGTTGGGATAGGTTGACCTAACGGAACCCTAACGCAACCCTATCGCAACCCTAACGCAACCCTATCGGAACAGTAGTCAGATTATGGTTAAATTACGGTCAAAATACAGTCAAATAAGATCGAATTCGGGAGAACGATATTTATTAATAAAAACGTATAAAAGCTAAAATTATCGCCCTCCCACTTATGAGATCGCCCTCCCACTTGCTCAAAAATGATAGAAGTTGAATGCTTAGAAAGTGGGAGTGCGACTAGGGGGTACCGCTAAACTTACCAACGGTAAACCTTTTGGAGTGCGAAGCTCCCAAAAGAGTTTTCAGAATGAAGCTCAAAACTTATTGAGAGTGCGACTAAGACTTATGCTTCATACTGTAGTCGCACTCTCAATATAGATGTCGCCCTCCCACTTGCTCAAAAATGAAATAAATTGAATGCTTATAAAGTGGGAGTGCGACTAGGGGGTACCGTTAAACTTATCAACTTAAACCTTTTGGAGTGCGAAGATCCCA
>CAIYOZ010000343.1 GCA_903927945.1 uncultured Bacteroidales bacterium
ATGATAGTATTGAATTATTCAAGACCTGTTTTTTATTATTCCATTTAAATTCTATTATTATGAAAGCAACATTAAACAAATCATTTTTACAAACAGCGTTCCTGCTTTTTTCAAGTTATTTATTGGTATTAATCGCCTTAGAGATGATTTACAGGTAGGAAACAAACAATATGAATTTGTTTTTCAGCAGGAAGTCATTCTAAATGAACAACCTAAAGATAAATAGATTTCAAAAATCAAACACATTCTCTACACACAAACTAAGTATCGACTAGTACTAGAGATTACTTAAAAAAACGTCTATCCGGATAAACCGGATAGACGTTTTTTTTATTAGTGATAAACGATTAGTGATAAACGATTAGTGATAAACGATTAGTGATTAGTGATTAGATAAATGATTAACGATTTGATACTTGATCAACCAATCGACTTAATCAACTTAATCAACCAATCAACTAATTAACTAATTAACCAATTAACAATCCACTCTCCTACTTCGGTAGTCGTTGATACTTTGTCGTTAGCATTGGCAATATCTTCGGTCACAATGCCGGCATCCATGCTGGCAGTGACAGCTTTCCTTATCAAAGCTCCTTCTTCCATCATTCCAAACGCATATTCGAACATGAGAGCGGCCGATAAAATGGTAGCCAGAGGATTAGCAATATTTTTACCTGTTGCCTGGGGATAAGACCCATGGATTGGTTCGAACACCGAGGTATGAATGCCGATAGACGCCGAAGGCAACATGCCCATAGAACCGCTGATAACCGATGCTTCATCAGTGAGGATATCCCCGAAAAGGTTTTCCGTCACCAGCACATCAAAACTCTTAGGCCACTGTATAATCCGCATGGCTGCATTGTCGACAAACATATATTCAGTTTCAACATCCGGATACTGTGGTGCAATCTCCTGAGCGATCTGACGCCATAAGCGCGAGGTAGCCAGCACATTGGCTTTATCCACTACAGTTACTTTTTTATTCCGCTGCATCGCATATTTGTAGGCCAAATGTAAAATCCTTTCTACCTCTTCACGGGTATATACGCAGGTATCATAGGCTGTATTTCCGTCTTCGCTTCTTCCCTGTGGCCGTCCAAAATACATACCGCCGGTAAGCTCGCGGATACACATAAAATCGGCTCCTTCTACCAAATCAGCCCGGAGAGGGGATTTATGAATTAACGAAGGAAAGGTCGTCACAGGACGTATATTGGCATACAGGCCCAGGTCTTTGCGCATCTTCAGCAAGCCTTGTTCCGGGCGAACCTTTGCAGAAGGATCATTATCGTACTTGGGATCACCTATGGCTCCGAACAACACAGCATCTGACTGCATACACAGGTCATGCGTTGCTTTTGGATAAGGTTCACCGGTTGCGTCGATAGCACATGCCCCAACGATTCCATAGTTAAAATTAAGAGTGTGACCAAACTTTTTGCAGACGGCTAGCGTTACGTTTAAAGCCTGTTCGACAATTTCAGGTCCAATACCATCTCCGGGGAGAACTGCAATGTTTAATTTTCTGGATTCAATCCCTGAAGTGTTGAGTTGGTCGGCTTTCGATGAATTTTCTGACATGTTAAAATATTTATTTTGTATATTATTATCTATTTATAGCAGTATTTTTTTTATTTTCTCACAAATATTATTATCTTTGCAACATTGAACTTTAAACCTTAAATACTAAATAGTTATGATTTATGTACTAATCACGGTCGGAGCGTTTATTTCAATAATAACAGCAGCCATTCTTAAACCGATCACCGATGATAAAAAGTATCACAATTTAAAAAGGGCCATTGTTATTTTAATTTCACTCTCCATATATGTGGCCATTTGCATTGTTATACTCCATCAAAAGACTTTTGAATAACCTGCAATTGATTTATTAATCAATTATATTCAGCATTTTTATGGTTGCTTTTATGGCAGCAACAGTTTGATCACCATCCAACCCACGGGTCTTAAAAACCTTATCATTGAATCTCCACGTGATAATGGTCTGTACAAAAGCATTCGTTTGTCCTCCCGGTGGAATAACCACCACATAATCCAACAAATCAGGAGTTGGTTTATTCAGGCTCTTATAAATCTTCCACATAGCCTTTGAAACTGCATTGTATTGACCATGTCCCGAAGCTGATTGTTCATAAACATTCCCATTAACTTCCATCTTGACTGTTGCCATGGGTTTTAATCCGTAGGTAAGCGACAATGAATAGTTCAGAATCTTGATGATTTGTTCCTCCTGCTCGTTTTTCAACACATCGGATATAATATACGGGAGTTCATCCAGGGATACCATTTCTTTTTTATCTCCCAATTCAATTACCCTGGCTGTAACCCGTTGCATCATGTCATCATCGAGTTCAATGCCCAATTGTTGCAGGTTTTTTAAGATATTTGCCTTCCCGGAGGTTTTCCCCAATGCATATTGACGTTCACGGCCAAAGCGTTCAGGTAACAAATCATTGTAATACAGGTTCTTCTTGTTATCTCCATCGGCGTGAATTCCTGCTACCTGGGTAAATACATTTTCACCCACCACAGGTTTATTGTGAGGAATCCGAATCCCTGAATAGGTCTCCACCACCTTACTCACCGAATTGATCTTGTCTTCCTGAAGCAATGTCTTCATTTTCAATTGATCGTGCAGTATGGCAAGCACACTCGATAACGGAGCATTCCCAGCCCGTTCGCCCAACCCGTTGACGGTGACATGAATTCCTTGTACCCCGGCCTTGACAGCCTCAAATACATTGGCGACCGCTAAATCGTAATCATTGTGTGCATGAAAGTCGAAATGCAAGTCCGGGTATCGGGTAACCATTTTACTGCAGAATTCCTTTGTTTCATCAGGATTAAGGATGCCCAGTGTATCGGGCAACATAAACCGTTTCACATTCTCACCTTTCAGTGAATCGACCATAAAATACACGTAGTCTTCCGATTCCCGCATTCCGTTCGACCAATCTTCCAGGTATACATTGACGGTCATATCCATTTCGGCAGCATAGGCCAGCACTTGTTTGATGTCAATAATATGTTGTTCCTTCGTTTTCTTTAATTGATGCACGCAATGTTTAAGCGACCCCTTGCACAGCAGGTTGATAACTTTACAACCTGCATTTCGAATCCAATCAATCGACAGGCAACCATCCACAAAACCCAATACTTCAACCTGATCGATATGGTTATTCGCCCTGGCCCATTTTGACACGCGCTTGACCGAGGCAAACTCTCCATCAGAAACACGGGCTGAAGCAATCTCAATTCTATCCACACATAGTTCTTCCAGCAGAAGTCGTGCAATGCTTAGCTTTTCCTGCGCTGCAAAAGAAACTCCCGATGTTTGCTCTCCATCGCGGAGTGTGGTATCCATTATTTCTAACATAATTTGAAATTTTGCCAATGAGTCAACTTGTAATTATTAAATACCATGGTACAATACAAAAATCAATATCAAACACATAGTCACACATAGAAACATAGGCCACATAGTTTAATTTTTAATACAAAGACATAGAAACAAACAGACTAGTATCAATAGAATTTGCTGATGAATTAGCAAACTAAATTAAGCCATATTTTCTATGTATTCTTA
>CAIYOZ010000344.1 GCA_903927945.1 uncultured Bacteroidales bacterium
CTATATTTACCTCCACCACTGATTGAACTTCTTTTTTATCGGGAATATATATCGGTTTTTGAGCGGAATAACCTACAAAGACCTTTACTAAAAAATTACTGGGGGATATATAAAAATCGGACAGTTGCCCGAGAATTTCAATCTTGTCCATATCTACACCTATTTCCTCTCTCGTTTCCCGTAGGGCAGTCATGTCAAAAGTTTTATCCGTAGTTTCGTACTTGCCACCCGGAAAAGATATTTGCCCGCTATGAATGCCTTCGTATTCACTGCGTTTGATAAAGACTGTCTTCAGTTTTCCATTTTCAGGAAACAAAAGAATAAGTACTGCACTTTTCTTTGCTGAAATTATTACATCATTTAATGCCAACTCTTCTATTGTGCGTTGTTTTGGTGCCATTTTTAGATGGGACTTTGCACCAGGCAACGGAAGTTGTAATTTCTGTTTTAATTCGTCAGTGCTCAGATACATGTGTTCAAAACAGGGATTTAAAGTCAGTTTAGTTATTCTATGGTGAATATATTGCTTTAATAAACAAAGAAAGAAAACTCTCAAAGGTGCTTTGCACTCTTAGAGGTAAGCGATGATGAATCAGATTACTGGCAAATAATACAACCTTCGCATTTCGATAAATCGCCCCGTAACCTTTTTTCCACTAATATCTTTATGCGATCCTGAAGAGCCGTTATTCGGATATTTTCAATCACATCGCTCGTAAAAGCATACATAAGAAGCAGTTTTGCCTCTGCTTCGGGGATTCCGCGTGATTGCATATAGAATTTAGCCGTTTCATCCAACTGCCCAATGGTGGCACCATGCGAACACTTTACATCATCGGCATAGATTTCCAGTTGAGGCTTGGTACTCATTTTGGCTGTTTTCTTGAGCAGAATGTTTTTATTTATCTGGAAGGCTGATGTTTTCTGTGCATCCTTTGCCACCAGTATTTTCCCGGTAAACCCAGCCTTTGAATTATCATCCAGTACGTATTTAAACAATTCATTGCTATTGCAATTAGGTTTGTTATGCATGATATACGTGAAATTATCAACCTGCTGGTTTTTATCAGCGATCACCATGCCACATAAACGGGTCTCACAATGCTCACCATCCAGATCTATCTCAATGGAATTGCGTGTCACCCCGTTATGCAATGTAATGACGTTTGTCAGCACGGTGGAAGACGTTTTTTGGTCAATAAGTAACGTGGATAAATTTGTTGTTTTGATATGGGTGTTTTCTAGTTTGTAATGCTCATAAGAAGCATTTTCGCCTACAAAAACTTCAGTAACGCGGTTAGAAAGGAAACGAACCTCATCCATAGTATGGTCACAAACAAGTAATTGGGCATGTGCTCCATCTTCCAGGATAATCAGGTTATGGCTATTAGCCATAAAGTCGACGTCCGAACGCATAATATTTATAAGTTGAACCGGTTGATCTAATACCACCCCCTTAGGTACATACATGAAAAAGCCATCCTGAGCAAAAGCACCATTAAATGCAACTAATCCATCATTTTTAGTTGTGCTGAGTTTTCCGTAATAATCTTTCAGTAATTCAGGGTGTGTAGTAGCTATTTCTTTTAAACTTCCAATGATCACCCCATTTGGCAGCGATTTATTATTCGGCTCATTCACCGGATAAAAAGCATCGTTCACCACAAAGAAGAGAAACGAATGTATCCCCGGAACATCACACTTGAATACCTCGTAAGGATTTACAGGAATGGTAACACGGTTTATATTCAAACCGTAGTCAATGGATAGCGGTTCCTTAAGATCGGAGTATTTATAGTTTTCCAACTTTGAGGTTGGAAAACCTAATTTTTCAAACAACGTAAATGACCCATCTCGTAAAGTGTTCATCACGGTTGCCGAATGTTCCTTGATGCTTTCGTGGTGTTGTTTGTATAATTCTATATATTGTTGTTCCATTTTCTTATTTCAAAAGCTGTCTGATTATTGAACTTTTAGACCATTTTGATTTATTATCCAATTAACTTAATCAATTAACCAAATCACTCTCCGTCTACTTCTTTCTTAATCCAGTCATATCCTTTATCTTCCAATTCCAATGCAAGTTCTTTGCCACCGGTTTTAACTATACGGCCATCATAGAGTACGTGAACAAAGTCAGGAACAATATAATCCAACAGCCGCTGATAATGAGTTATCAAGATGGTGGCATTGTCAGTACGTTTCAGTTTATTGACGCCGTTTGCTACAATCCGCAAGGCATCAATATCCAACCCTGAATCAGTTTCATCGAGTATAGCCAATCGTGGATCAAGCATAGCCATTTGGAATATCTCATTTTTCTTTTTTTCTCCACCCGAGAATCCCTCATTCACCGAACGGTTAGCAAGATTGCTATCCATTTCAACCAATTCTTTCTTTTCCCGCATAGTACGTAAGAAATCAGTGGCCGACATGGGTTCCAGTTTATTGTATTTACGGTGTTCATTCAGTGCAGTACGCATGAAATTAACCATACTGACTCCGGGAATTTCAACAGGGTATTGAAAGCTAAGGAATATTCCTTCCCGTGAACGGTCTTCGGGAAGCATTTCCAATAAATTCTTACCGTAGAAAGTAACATCTCCTTTTGTAACCTCAAAAGCCTGATTACCTGAAAGTACAGAAGCTAAAGTTGATTTACCGGCACCGTTAGGTCCCATAATGGCATGAATTTCTCCGGGACGAACTACTAAATCAAGTCCTTTTAATATCTCCTTGCCATTGATGTTGGCGTGTAGGTTTTTAATTTCAAGCATAAATAGTTATAAAACGACCCCCAACCCCTAAAGGGAGTAAAGAATCTTTAGTTTTAAATTTTTAAGTTCAGTTTTATATGTAAATCGTCCTTTTTGTAAAGCACAAATAACCACCCTTTAGGGGGGCTGGGGTTAACCGACACTACCCTCCAACGTAATCTGCAGTAACTTCTGGGCTTCCACGGCAAACTCCATAGGGAGCTGGTTCAGCACCTCTTTAGCATATCCGTTTACGATTAGCCCGACAGCATCTTCCGTTGAAATGCCCCGTTGATTGCAATAGAATATCTGGTCCTCATTGATTTTTGAGGTGGTAGCTTCATGTTCTACTACCGAAGAATCATTATTCACTTCCATGTAAGGAAAAGTATGTGCACCACATTTATCACCCAGCAACAAGCTGTCGCATTGAGAATAATTGCGGGAGTTCTCGGCATTCTTATTCACCTTCACCAGTCCGCGGTAGCTGTTTTGACCCTGACCTGCTGAAATACCTTTTGAAAGGATATGACTTCTGGTATTTTTACCGATATGTTGCATTTTGGTGCCGGTATCAGCCTGTTGGTGATGATTGGTCACCGCTACAGAATAAAATTCGGCAGAGGAATTATCCCCCAACAGAATACAGCTCGGATATTTCCAGGTGATGGCAGAACCCGTTTCAACCTGAGTCCAGGATATTTTGGAGTTTTCACCTTTACAAATGCCACGTTTTGTGACGAAATTAAAAATACCCCCTTTACCATTTTTATCACCGGGATACCAATTCTGAACTGTCGAGTATTTTACTTGGGCGTTTTTAAGAGCTACAATTTCCACAATGGCAGCATGAAGTTGGTTCTCATCGCGCATAGGTGCTGTACAACCTTCCAGGTATGAAACATAGCTATCGTCGTCAGCAATGATCAGGGTTCGTTCAAACTGACCTGTATTCATAGCGTTTATACGGAAGTAGGTTGAAAGTTCCATGGGGCAACGAACTCCTTTAGGAATGTAGACAAAGGATCCATCGCTAAAAACGG
The DNA here is from genome assembly GCA_903927945.1 of uncultured Bacteroidales bacterium. Lineage (GTDB taxonomy): Bacteria > Bacteroidota > Bacteroidia > Bacteroidales > Paludibacteraceae > Paludibacter. The sequence continues at coordinate 3,800 of CAIYOZ010000344.1, forward strand.
CAGAATTTAGAGTGGCATAAAAGTTATCGGTATAAGGTACAACAGATGCCATATATTTCTGAACCAGATCAGGATGGTGTTCTACCGCATCGCTGAATGAACAAAAAATAATACCCATCTCGTTTAAACTTTCTTTAAAAGTGGTCTTTACTGAAATACTATCCATAACAGCATCGACAGCTATTCCCGACAGAGCCATCCGTTCATGGAGTGGAATCCCGAGCTTCTCAAAAGTTTTCAACAATTCAGGATCTACTTCGTCCAAACTTTTAGGTGCATTTTTACGGGGTGCTGCATAATAGGCAATGCTTTGATAATCAATCTCCGGAATGTTGAGATGTGCCCAAGTAGGCATTTCCATTGTAATCCAATGCCTGTAAGCCTTTAAGCGGAATTCGAGCATCCATTCGGGCTCGTTTTTCTTTGCAGAAATGAGACGAACCACTTCTTCACTCAGTCCAATAGGAATAATGTCTGTTTCGATGTCGGATGAAAATCCATATTTATATTCTCCTTGAGTTACCTGATCTAATATAGCTTCTGACATAATATCAATTTATTAAAAGCAAAAGATGATAAATCATCTTTTTTGAAATAAGCTGCAAAGGTACAAAAAAAATGCATTTTGAAATGCTATCAAATTGTCCTATTTACAATAGAGGCATAACACCTTTGCCTTGGTTATTGTTTTCAATAGCTTTATTATTGACATCTTTTGAGGCTTACGATACATTCGCCCCACTAAAATGACAAGAGGAATAAGACTGGTCTAATTCCTCTTGGCGCAAAACTTTAACCTGCAATTGAGTCGAAGATAATATTACTTCCATTTAATTGGCTAAGCAGATTTGAATTATATATCAACATTTTCAAAACATTTGTTGTTTCCTAGAATGCTTGTTATGAATCAATTATTTTCTCTTCTGTAGTTGTTTCTGAATCTTTTTAATGGCCGATTCAATTGATTTTTCAGGTTCTATCACATTATATTCTCCCCAAAATTGATGGTCTGTAAAACCAGATGCCTCATCACTGATAATTACAGATGGCTTTAGTTTTTCTTTAAAATCGATTGATTTTTTCTCTGATTCTTTTCCCCAATCGGTAACCGCCATTTCCACTACTGAGAAATAATTAGTATTAAATAATTTTTTCTTCCAGATTACTTTCAATCCAAGCTCAATCCGACTATAGGAATAATACCATTTTCCATCTTTTTCAAGATAATCAATTCTGTATTTGGTTTCAGTAGGGTACACCCGGGCGTTATATGGTTTTTTCATGATGAACATTCGGGCTGAAGCATCTTTATCCGTGATGTTCAAACTGAAAACGGCACTTCTCAATGCAAGAGTCTGGGCATCAATATATAGTTTTCCAAAATAATACGGTTCTGTTGTTTTGCTGGGACGTTGTTTGAAATCGATCACATAAATCAATTTATTGTCAGTATGGGTTGATCTGTCGAAACTAAATTCATAAGTTGAAAAGATGTCATCCGTGAACAGGTATTCAGGATTTTTCATGATATCCAGGTATAGTGAGTTAAAAGGTCCTCCCTGCAACTTAAACGTCAATGTATCAAGTTTTGTGTAGTCGGCCTTTTTACGTGCCTTATAGAGCTTAACCGCATCGGATTTATTTGAAGTGCAGGGCTGTTTATTCACTTCTACCACTGCCTCGGAAAGAGATACGTAACTTCGGTTTTTCTTAATTGTTTCCCTATAAAAAGCAGTCATCAATGTTTGTACATTGAAATAATTTTCCCCTCTTTTCTCAAGTACGGCTCGCATAAGGACTTCTGCATTCTTAGAAATGACATTTAATTCCGGTAATTCCACAAGGGTAGGTTCCAGCTCAATACGTGATTTTTCAGGCTTTAAATCAGATAATTTTATTGATTTGTCTTTATACCCAATAAAGCTTATAAAAACTTTTGGATTGATCACTTCATCTGAAATTTTCAATGAAAATTCACCTTCACTGTTTGAAACAGTGGAGATATTCATTCCAGCTACCACTATACTGGCAAATGCCAGGGGTGTTCCTGTTTTCTTATCGACGATTTTTCCTTTATATTCTATAAAGTTCTCTTTTACCCCATTTTGTGTGGATGGAAAATGAATAAATGCACTGGCAGGAACGGGTGAGAATAAAACAAACAGGACAAAAATACAAACTGACATGATTCTGTCATTTGAGATGTGTACATGTGTTTTCATACTTTAAGCTTTTATTATTTTAATAAAACATCCAGTTGAAATTACAATTTCACTTTTTCACACATTTTCTTTAATATATTATAACACTAAAAAGAGTGTAAAAGTTGAATTATAATGAAGGTTGAGATTCATTATTAGTATAGAACAAATTACATACAGTAATTTTATAATAATTCAAGTCGATTTTATCCGAAAATAATCGAACCGACTTGCAGCTATAAACATTCGATACAACACATTTTATTTCATAATCTTGAATGTTGAATTTGCCACCCTGTCTTGGATACGGATAAGAAATATGCCGTTTTGGTGAATGAGAATATCTTTTACATTGGTTGTAGCTTTAGCCTGAATCAGACAAATACCCGTTAAGGTATAAACCTGAATAAACTCATCTCCTTGAAGACCGGTTATTGTTATTTTATCTTTGCCCGATAAAATTTTTATGGAAGTGGAGTTCTGATTTCTTACTTCACTACTCATTAACGTTTGTACTCCTATCGTTTCAGAATTTCCCGATATGTAACTACCAAGCGTTGCCTTTGTACGATAGTAATAGGTGCTGTTTTCTTTCAAATTTTGAACCATAGAAAATGTGAATGAAGTAGGCTTATCCTTTACAATGAAAACCGTGTCCTGGTTCCCGTAAGTTGCCGAAACATCATCCAACGATAAGTTGCCACCGGGTATCTTATTAAATGTAAACCGGAAAGAGGTTAATGTTTTTGTTTTATCGAAATTATAAACCGGATAGAATTTTGTATTGTTTTTACAAACAATGCTGTCAACACGAGTCCAATTACCATTCCCAAGTCCATCCAATATCAAAGATGCACCGGCTTCATAGGTAGCAAAGCGGTACATGAAATTTAATTTAGATACTGGTTGTGGAAATGTTTTTGTTTGGACCCATTCTTTTAGATTCTTGAAGGATAAAGATGGCGTATTAATTCCAATACTTGCTGAGGATGTGTAATTTCCACTTACTGTTCCACTCCACCCGGTTGGTAATGGGGTTCCGGCATATCCTACATTATCAAACCCTTCGACCACAGTAGTGTCGGCTTGTCCACTTACAGAGAAAACATCCATCAGATAACCCGAAGCATAGGCAGTCTCACCCCAGTTGGCAGTGAACTGATTCGATTGAACGTTTCCCGGTTCCGAAATTTCAGGTGCATCCAGTGTGGAAGTATGCACTTGCATGGTATTTATTGCAGCAGTATTTCCACCCGGTCGAACTGCTTCCACACTGTAGGTATATATGCTGGCAGGTGATAAACTTTGTATTGGGTACGAAGTAATCCCTCCGGTCAAAACATCCTGAAGCTGATAATTGCTGGCACTGACTGTTGACATGGTGTGACTTCCCAGCATGGAATATGAATCACTTGCCAATGTAGTCCATTCCTCCCCATTAAAAGTAGAAACAGGATGAGTTACTCCCGGTTTACGTTGCAGGGTCACTTTATCTCCCCATATCACGTCGGCACCTGCATCTGCCTGGCCTGCAATATCAATGGTAACGCCACTGCGGACCAGAGCTACTGCATCGTTCCCATTAAACTGAAGGACTGAATCCGCCAGCAATTGAGCTTTCGCCAATAAATCTGCTGTCGTACAATTCTTGCTTACAATGACATAACTTTTATTATTCTCCAGGGTGCCTGAAAGTTTTAGGGTTGATCCGAAATAACCGGCACCATTCGATTGCTTTTGTAACGAAAAATTCGATAAATCGATAGTCTTGCCGGTCCCGTTATACAATTCAAGGGCTTTGTTCCAGCTACTCCCATCCACATAAGTCGAAATTATCAAATCACCAGCTTGTTTATCACCCTGATATAAATTCAATTTATAATCGGTGGCAAGTGGATCGGAAATCCATTTTAATGTTCCTCCTACAGGTGTAATGTCTGTTGGTTCCAATGTGATGAAATCGGCAGATGCCAATGCTTTGACCGGAATACTCAGGGATTCAGTTAATCCACCACCCTGAATTTTCAATGAATCACGAACAAAACCTGTAGTGATAGGTGTAAATGTGATAGTTACATCAACTCCATTTAACGCATTCACTGCTGAAATAGAGGTTGTGGACAATGTTATGGCTCCTGAATTTCTGACGAGTGATAATTGTATATCCGAGTTTATGTTCGATCCCTGAATGTGAAGGGTTTGAGAGCGGGAATCATTTTGAAGTATCACCCCAAAATCAATGGAAGAACCTCGGCGTGGCATTACCAGGAATGGACTAGTCTCTTCTGGGAAAGGGTATGTACTAAGGGTGTCTTTTCCCCAGATATAATCAGCCAGGTCAGGGTAGTCGATGAAGGGATTACGATTTCCCTGAATATTATAAATGGCCTCGATACGAGCCAGCTCTTTTGGGCTCACCGGATCCTGATGGCTCCATTTCAAGAGCAAATCAATTGCCCAGGGTTTCCAGACCGGATATGTATTATTGTTCATCATGGGGGAAGACCAAAGTGACGCAAAATTTTCATAGATCGTTGAAATATAAAAATACGAACGTGCAAAATCACCTTTATACTCATCAGCCGGTTCAAAGCAATTGTCGGTATAGGCAGTTTCAAAACCATTTTTACCAACTTTACTTTTTCCGTTATCCATGGATGGTATTCCGGTCACTTCTCCCAGGGGTAAATTATTTTTGATGATGTTGGTAATTCCATCTGCAGGATATAAATGAAATAAATCTTTGTAGGCATTATTCGGGAAAGCGCCCCACCAACTCTTAGGTAATGAATGTTCGATATTCATCCCCGTTACTGCTTTAAAACCAGTGAAATGCCTTACCGAGTCAGAATACATATCAATCACCGAACCATCCGGATTCTGATCCGTATAAAAAAATCCTTGCCAGGTAAATCCTGCACCTCCACCATAATTAAACTCGTTCATTGGAGCACAATACGTATGAAGAGCTGTTTTCAATGCAGCCTGTTTTTTATTCCTGGCAAAATAATAGTATCCGGAGGGAACACCTGCAAAGACAGTTGAAAAAATGAGAAAACTAATCAGGAGAGTCAGAAATGACTTTTTATTTAGTGTCAGCATGCTTAAAATCTGATTTTATATGTTTTTAAACCCTGACTTTGTTTCACCTGCAATAAATAAATTCCTTTCTGTGAGAGGTTTATTCTGATTTCAGTAGAAGCGTTTTGAAACGATTGAAGCTGTTTCCCCATAATGTCCATCAAAGAAACAATACAATCTCCCGGCAAATTCCTGATTAGCAATTCGCTTGAAGATGTTGACCAGATGATTGTATGGTCAGAATGTTCTTCAACCCCACTGTTAAGTTTTAAGGTGTGTACCTGAATCTGATCGGATGCGGCTGTTGTGTTCCCCTCGGGAGTTACCGAATAAAAATAGGTTGAATCACTTTGAAGATCACTCAACACGTAATTCAATACATTCCCCACTGACTTAGGATAGCCAATTAATGAAACCGGTTTCTGAGCAACACCCTGTGTGGCCAGTTTTACATAGTCCACATAAACTCGTTTCCCGGAACCGGCATATGTATACAATGAAATAGTAGAAGAACTTGTTTTCATTGGCACATTCACAGTGAAATCCTGATTGGCTACAGCTGTAATCCATGTAGCCAAGGTGTCAGTATTCACAAGTGCCATAAGTTTTGCACCGGTATCATTACTGTATTGTTTTGCTCTAACCGTCAAAACAGTAGCATTCGTTGAAAGATCGAGTGCCGGTGTGGTGATTTTACCAAAATTAGTACCTGACGAAAACCTGATAGAACCAGGTATCGAAGTGCTTTCAGTATAACCGCTGGCTACCCACAGTGCTGGCAATCCGGTTGGAAAATCAGTTTCTAATAAAGTCTTTGGTGTTGCATTCAAATCGCCTGCCAATGAATATACATCCAGATTATATCCTGTTGCATTAGCTGATGAGGTCCAGTTGGCCGTAAAACCTGAATTTGTGATATTGCTTGCTGCCAAAGTTAAGAACCCATCGACGGAGATAGCAGTCAATGTGATGGTCGTAGTGACAATTCCTCCACCCGAAATAGTTATCTGTGCTGTCTGAGTTCCTAATGTTTGCGCCGAATAATTAAGTCTCAATCTGTATCCGGCTTCTGCACTTAACTTACTGATAGATGTTGTAAAAATTGAAAATGTAGATGCATTTGTTCCTGTTAAGGCGATGCTTAAATCACCCGTTAGGTTGGCTCCTTTGATCAATACAGAAGCTGTATCAATTGATTGAAAGGCCACTTTGCCAAAATCAATGGTGGCACCGCTGGACGGCGAACCCAAATACGGTGTTGTTACTGTGGAGCTGGAAAATACTTCGGTTGTCTTATTCCCCCAGATGTATTCTTCCAAGCCGGGGTTGTCAATAAACGGATTCCGGTTGTTCTGAATGCCATATACGGCATTGTTACGCATAATTTCTTTTGCGCTGACTGGATCCTGCCGGCTCCATTTCAGGAATAAATTCATGGCATAGGGAGTAAGGCCTAAATTTGCTGTACTATACACTACATTTGCTCCAGCAGTCCAGCTCTCACACAATCCTGCATAACGGGTGGCCATATAGAAATAGGTACGTGCGAAATCACCTTTGTATTCATTAATAGGTTCAAAAACAATTCCTGTATAATCAGGGAAACTGGAAGTTCCGAGTTTGCTCCCATTGGCAGATGTATACGTTGCTGTTCCTACTTCACCATAGGGATAATTGTTTCGCTCACCGTTTACTTTTCCGTCGGTTGGATATACATTAAAAAGGTCACTCACCATAGGAGCAGCTGAGCTGAACCAGCTTTGCGGGGAAGTATGTTCCCGGTTGTAGCAATCGCATTCTGCGGAATAACTTCCACATTGTTTAGTTCCAAATGGGAAGGTGCAATTGGAGTACATATCCCATAAATTGCCGCTTGAGTTTAAATCAGTTGTCTTGTAGGCAGTCCATAACCCGTCATAGCCCACATCGCGAGTGCCGTTTGAAATAATTAATTGGAGTGAAGTGCGAAGATTGGAAGTGTTTTTCCCTTCCGCTGAACTATAATACCCTACCGGAGGCTGAGCCAGCATATAAAGAGAGAATGAAAGCAAGAATAAAGTAAAAAGTTTTTTCATAAAAGAACCTTGAAATGTGTAATAAATATTATTCGTGAGGGAGCAAATGTAGGAAATATGTTTTGCATTTTTATATCATTTTGCATTTTTATGATTTTATTATGTGAATATTTCACCTCATTCTAATATATATAGCCCTTTATCTTGTTAATAATACGATCTTATTACAAATTCCGGTAACTGTAATCTGGAGTAAACCTGAAATTTGACGAGTTTTCAATTTGCTAAGTTTGAGTTATATTTGTATTTTGATTTATTAAAACATTAAGTTGAATAACCGATCATTAATCCTCAAAATATCATGACAGCATCAACTTCCCATAACGTGCAGGAAAGTCTTAAATATCAGGTTCCACCGCCAGAGATCTTACAACTGGCTGATTATGAGCGCGCTCCATCAGTGTCGATTGACACAAAAAAAGAATATATGTTACTAAGTTATTACAGCACCTATAAAACGCTGGAGGACTTGAATCAACAGGAAATGAGCATGGGGGGGCTGCGTGTCAATCCGGTTACAAACATCAGTTCCTCGGTGAATTATATTATTAACTTGAAGATATGTAAGGTAAATGAGTCGCGGTCTTTTCAGGTAAAGGGATTGCCCGATAATCCCCGCATAACTTTTGTCACCTGGTCCCCTGATGAATCAAAGATTGCCTTTACAAATACAAATTCAAAAGGTGTTGAACTTTGGGTACTTGATGTGGCTTCAGCCGAGGCTAACCGCTTAACAAAACCGGTGATAAATGCCAATCTAGGCAATCCACTGAACTGGTTTCGCAACAGCCGGCAGTTACTGGTTCGTATATTACCTAAAGTCCGGCTGGCGTTGATTGATCCTAAAAAAGAATTGCAGGATGGTCCTACTGTATCGGTGAGTGATGGTTCTATTTCACAGAACCGTACGTATCCCGATTTGCTTAAAAACGCTTCGGACGAGATCAATTTTATCACACTCACTTCTTCAGAATTACATAAAGTAGAGCTAAACGGAAATTCCGAGCTATTCAAAGGCGAAGATATGTATGCCGGCGAATCCTTTTCGGCCGATGGAAAATATATACTAATCACTACATTACGCAAACCATTTACGTATATTGTTCCTTTGAACCGTTTTCCTCAGCTTTCGATTGTCTACGATCTGTCGGGGCATGAAGTGAAAACAGTGAATGATGTACCGCTTTCTGAGGTATTACCCAAAGGGTTTATGGCTGTCCGGAAAGGAAAACGGGGCTTAAGCTGGCGTCCCGATCAACCTGCAACGCTTTATTTTGTGGAAGCACTGGATGGAGGTGATCCTTCGGTAAAAGCAGAATATAGGGATGCTATCTATCAATGGAAAGCCCCATTTGAAGAGGCACCGGCTTTTATATCGAAGACAATTTCCAGGTTCTCGCACGTTATTTGGGGCAATGAGTCAGTAGCTGTACTCCAGGACGAATGGTACGATACGCGTAATGAAAAGACCTATCTGATCAATCCGGCTAAAGCTGATCAGCACCCTCATGTCATCAATGACCGTAATTTTCAGGATGTCTATTCGGATCCCGGTAATTTTGAAACAGTTAAAAATGAATATGGCAAATACGTACTGGCCATCGAAAATAATAACTTGTATAGTGTGGGAGAGGGTCATACCCCCGAAGGACAGTTCCCTTTTATCGATGAATTCAACCTGAAAACGTTGAAAAAAAAACGGCTTTATCAATCGGCTTACACTGATAAAATGGAAGAGATCATTGATGTGGAAGATTTCATAAAAGGTGAAGCGCTGGTTCGAATCCAATCAAAAAACGAATATCCGAACTATTATTTCCGGAATATCAAAAAGAAAAATGAATTGACGCAGATCACCCATTTCCCAAATCCTTTCGAAAGCATCAAGGATGTCTATAAAGAAGTGATTAAGTATAAAAGGGCCGATGGGGTGGAACTGTCGGGTACTTTATACTTGCCGGTTGGCTATGACCGGATCAAAAAGGAAAAACTACCTTTGCTTATCTGGGCTTACCCGGCCGAATATAAAGACAAGCAAAGTGCCGGACAGAGTACCGCCAACTCCAATGAGTTTACTTTCCCATATTATGGTTCTTTTGTGTATTGGGTAACAAGAGGGTATGCTGTGCTCGACGATGCAGCCTTCCCGATAATTGGTGAAGGTAAAATCGAACCGAACGATACATTTATCGAACAGTTAGTTTCGAATGCCAAAGCAGCCATCGATGCAGTAGACAAACTAGGTTTCATTGACCGGAAGAAAGTGGCGGTAGGCGGACATTCATACGGTGCCTTTATGACGGCAAACCTGTTGACCCATTGCGACCTCTTTGCCTGTGGTATTGCACGCAGTGGGGCTTATAACCGGACATTGACCCCCTTTGGTTTTCAGAGCGAACAGCGAAATTACTGGGATGCCCCTGAAGCCTATAATGCCATGTCTCCATTTATGAATGCCGACAAAATGAAAATACCGATATTGCTTGTCCATGGTGAAGCTGACAATAATCCGGGAACATTCACCCTGCAAACTGAGCGTTACTTCCAGGCTTTAAAGGGGTTGGGTGCTCAGGCCCGCATGCTGATATTACCCAAGGAAGCGCATAGTTATGTGGCACGGGAAAATATACTGCACCTGTTGTGGGAACAGGATAAGTTTTTGGAGAAATACCTGAAATGACTTTTCATTTTTCAACCGCTGTCAACCGCTGTCAGAGTCCTTCGGACTGCTGACAGGGTTGTCTGCTCTGATAGTGTATTCAGTTCTTATTAGCAGTTGACGATGTTCTTACCAGAATAAAAATATAAATACTAAATTAATTACAAGGAAAATATCAGATCGTTGATGGTGACTTATTAACTTTGCATAATAGTGGACGTAGTTCATCAGCAGTTGAAGATTTTCTTGCGAGATTAAAAATAAATCCTAAATAAATATTCATTAATTACAAAGAAATTATCCGATTGTTGATGATGATTTATCAACTCTGACAGCGGACGCAGTCCCTGTCAGCAGTTGATAAAGGAGAAATATAAATTCGTAATATTTATCCCATTCGTGGCATGAATTTTCTCAAATCAAACCGCTTTAATTGAACTAAATCATGATTTTAATGTTAATAGTTTGTCAACTCTGACAGCGGACGCAGTCCCTTTCAGTAGTTGTAGTCTGTCAGCAGTTGAATAGGATGAATAGGTGAAAAAATTAAATCATAGCTATATGGATGAATTTTTTGAACCCAAGGTCAATTACAATTCTGTTTACAATATATTTAATTGTGGCATTAATGGCTGCGATGTATTTATTGACGACGAAGATTACGATCACTTTCTGTCGAAATACTCAAAATATATCGAACCTATTGCCGATACCTATGCCTTGAGCTTGTTAGGAAATCATTTTCATCTGGTCATCCGAATAAAAAAAGAATCCGAAATCAGCACATTAGAAGAACTTGGTCTTTTGGAAGAGCGAACTACTTTACGTACTCCCGGTAAAAAACCGGATCCTTCCCGCCAATTTTCGCACTTATTCAATTTTCATGCCCAATACTTCAATCACAAATACAAGCGTCACGGAAACCTTTTTGAACGACCATTCAAAAGAAAATTGATTGACAACCGTGCTTATTTTAAGCGGTGTTTGATTTATGTGCATCAAAACCCTGTTAAACATGGTTTTGTTGAATGCCTGTCCGATTATAGATATACCTCATACAATACCATTTTATCAGATAAAGTAACACACCTGAAAAGAGATCGGGTGCTGACGTTCTTCGGTGATCGGTCTGATTTTGAACTGTCACATTCAAAAATTGTAAGCTTAGTCGAAACATTCGAATGAACGGCAACCGCTGTCAGAGTCCTTCGGACTGCCGACATGGTTGTTGTCAAACTCTGACAGCGGACGCAGTCCCTGTCAGCAGTTAAAAGCTGTCATCTTCAAATCAATCCTTGAACCCTAAAACCAAAAAGACACCAAATGAATTATCTCATCCGGTGTCTTTAATAGTAAATAGTAAATGATTAAATTGTAAATTCGTTACAGGCTCTCTCCAAAATCCTCTTTGAATTTCGCCATTAACTTCACAGGCCAGTCGCTGGTAGGTTCCAGTCCACCCATAAAGAAACGCAATACTGGTGGTTCGTACACGAATCGCAATCCGCCGATCAGCAGGCGATTGTCGTACAACCAGTTCAGACGGTCTTCCACATACTTGATCTGTGACAATGTAAACACGCGTCGGGGAACAGCCAGGCGAAGCAATTCCATGTCGGCATAGGTTTCGTTACCATACTCATCCCGTTGGTTGGAAATCGAGCCGCGTTCCATGCCACGAACCCCGGAGATCAAAAACAAAGCCGATGCCAGTGCGCCTGCCGGATATTCTGTCTGTGGAATGTGGGCGCAAAACTGCATGGCATCCACATGGGCTCCCAGTACCCCTGCTGGTTTAATCACCGGAATACCTTTTCCATCCAGGGCATCCACCAGGTATTTGATAAACGATGGACTCTGGCAGATCATGCTTTCATCCAGGGTTTCGTACAGACCCACTGCCATGGCTTCAATCTCACGGATGGAGATACCGCCATAAGTCAGGAATCCTTCATATAAAGGAACCAATGCTTCCAGTTCTTTATAGATCGTCATATTATCGGTACACATGCCACCACCGCGCGAGGAGCTCAGTTTACGGGCCGAGAAGTATACCAGGTCGGCCATGCCGGTCATGATTTTAATGATCTCGCCCATGTTCGAGTCTTTGAACTCTTCCTCGCGTTTGAGTACCAGGTAGGCGTTTTCTCCCAGTAAACTGGCATCAAGCACCAGGCGGATACCGTATTTGTCAGCCATGGCGCGTACATCACGTAAGTTCTGAATGGAGAAAGGTTGTCCGCCAATCAGGTTGGTGGAAGCTTCCATGCGGATAAAGGGAATATTATTGGCACCATGATGTTTGATCGTTTCCTCGAGTTTCTCGATGTTCATGTTCCCTTTGAAAGGATGGTCGGAGTTGATCTTATAAGCTTCGTCGTATAACAGCTCGGCAATTTTACCACCGTTTTGGGTGATATGCGCCATAGCGGTGGTGAAGTGGTAGTTCATGGGCACCAGGCTGCCTTTTTTTATGTAGGCGGTCGAAATGATGTTTTCGGCAGCACGTCCCTGGTGGACAGGGAGCAAAAGTTTCTTGCCTAATACATCTTCCACAGCCTTTTGAAGGCGAATGAAACTTTGTGAACCTGCGTAAGCATCATCGGCTTGCATCATGGCAGCCAGTTGGTTATCGCTCATGGCATTGGTGCCGCTGTCGGTCAGCATGTCCAGGAAGACATCCAGGGTGCTCAGGCGGAAAGTGTTGAATCCCCCTTCGTAGAGTGCTTCCAGACGACGTTCGATAGGTACCAGGTTTAATTTTTGTACGATGCGTACTTTGTGAAGTTCCAACGGGATCGTTTCACCGCTGTAAAATTTGATTTCTTGCATGATCTTAGAAAATGTTTTTTAATGTATCGATTAATTTTTAAGTTGATTCCCTCCTAAAAAATTTGCGTGCCCGGTTAGTAAGCACGCATGCTGCATTATTTTGTAGTTTTAATTACAAATTCAAAAAAATTGAACAGCAAAGATACAGGTTATTTCAGAAAAACGGTAAAAAAAGAAAATAATGATAGTCACAAATTGAAAAAAGTATCAAATTGAAAGAGTTTTACAGATTCTCTACTTTCAGCATAAGTTTGTCTTCTCATTTTATGGGCTTTCATTTTTTTCCCGTCTTTATACTTCCTCCGGCCTTTCTCCTGCCATTCTCGTGAAATGCTATTTAGACGTTACATACACATTGCATAGATATTACATATATATATTACATATACATCACATACCTATATAGGTATGTAACATCTATGTAACATGTATGTAATGAAATTCTAGTTAGTAATTAATGAATAAAGACCATTTCACGAGAATGGCAAGAGGAAGGCATAAGAAAAGCGCCCTAAAAAGCACCATTAGTAGAATGTAGTCTGGAATAAGAAAGTATGGTCAGTTAACATTTGTACGCATACAATCCACCTAAAAATGCTTTTTAGTCAATTATTCCACCGATAAACGTCATTTTTTGCACATTATTAATGAATCAAAACCATACTTTTGTTCCGAAAACATATTGTTCAACAAATTATCTAATACATGAAAACACAATGAAAGAAGCAATGCAACTAAGGAAGCTATTTTTCAACCGATGGGCGGTCACATTTCTGGTAGCTTTTTTTGCCTGGAGCTCGTTGAGTGCTCAGGTGAAACCGGTATCGGGGGTGGTCAAGGATCCTACGGGTGAAACTATTATAGGCGCATCGGTGATTGTAAAAGGGACAACTATCGGGGTGATTACCGGTATGGATGGATCCTATAAATTAAATGTACCAGCCACGGGGAAAGTACTGTTGGTTTCGTATGTAGGGATGGAAAAACAAGAAGTGCCTATCAAGGGAAGCGTGGTGAACGTGACGCTTCAGAATACCGACAAATCACTGGATGAAGTGGTGGTTATCGGTTATGGCACCCAGAAGAAACGCGATTTGACAGGCTCGGTGTCGTCGGTTAGCGAAAAAGAGTTGAGAGACATTCCGGTAGCCACCGCTGCAGAAGCCCTTACCGGAAAACTCCCCGGAGTTCAGGTGACAACCACTGAAGGATCACCGGATGCCGATATCAAGATACGCGTCAGGGGTGGCGGTTCCATTACCCAAAGCAACACTCCGCTTTATATAGTGGATGGTTTTACCAAGGATGATATTAAAGACATTGCACCTTCCGAAATTCAAACCATCGACGTACTGAAGGATGCTTCTTCTACTGCTATTTATGGGTCACGTGGTGCCAACGGGGTAATCATTATTACCACCAAGACGGCAGCAGCCGGCAAACTAACTGTTTCATACAACGGATATGTGGGCATCAAGGAAGTTCCCAAGATGTTGGATGTGCTTTCTCCTTATCAGTTTGCGCAAAAGCAATACGAACGATCGGTTTGGGATGGTAAGGAATCGAGTGAATATGAAAATTACTTTGGCAGCTACAACGATATCAATTTATACAAGTCGATGAATGCCACCAACTGGCAAAATAAAACCTTCGGGAATACTGGGGTGGTACAGAATCATACAGTGGCTGTCGGAGGAGGTGGTTCCATGCTGAAGTACAATGCCAGTTACAACCATATCGACAGCAAGGAAGTGATGTACATGTCGAATTACAAGCGTGATAACGTGAGTTTGAAGTTGAAATTCACTCCCGTGAACTGGCTGATCATCGATGCAGCCGCCCGGTATGCCGGGACCACTATTAACGGTCCGGGTGCTAATGACCAGACAGGTACCGAGAAATCAACCTCCGATTCACGTGTAAAAAATGCGGTGATCTTTAAACCGATTCCTTTAAAGAACCTGACTTCTGAAACGGATGATTCCGAGGCTTCTGCCAGTCTTTATTCGCCACTGGTGGCTACACAGGATAACAACAGGTATCAGAAAAATAATAATTACAACCTGAACAGTGGCGTTACCATTAATTTCAACAGGAACTGGTCGTTCCATTCAACGGTAGGAATTACCAAAATAGATAACAACGATAAGCGGTTTTATGGGTTGACGTCTTATTATGTCGTTCAGGGTGGTGCTTCGAAAAGAGCCAATGATGCCGGGATTTTAGTATCCGCACCGGCTACATCGATTGTCAATACGAACACAAAAACACTTCAAAATACAAACCTTCTGACTTTCCATAAAGATAATTTTTTGCCCGATCAGAATCTAAACTTTATTCTGGGTCAGGAAAGCTATATAAATTCTATTGACTACATCGGACAATCGATAGAGGCATTCCCACTGACCTACATGTCTTCGGATGCATGGAGTCATTTAAGTGATGGCACTACCGTATCCAGTAAACACTTCTACAACCCCGATTACCGGAAGTTCTCCTATTTTTCACGGTTGAATTATGAAATCAGGGACCGGTATTTGCTGGCAGCCTCCGTACGTGCCGATGGATCGAGTAAATTCCAGAAGAACCCCTGGGGGATATTCCCTTCAATATCCGCCGGATGGAGAATCACCGAGGAGTCATTTATGAGGGATTCACAGGATTGGCTTTCGAACCTGAAGTTACGTGCCGGATACGGACAAGCCGGGAATGATAATATTCCCGTTCAGATGTTCACCCGGAATTATAATTCTACCTATTCCACCTATCTGCCTGCCTCCATTAATTCGACAATTTTTTCAGCAGGAACAACCCTGGCGAATCCTGACCTGAAATGGGAAACGACAACCACCAGGAACGGGGGTCTTGACTTCGGATTCTTTAAAAACAGGATCAACGGATCGGTGGAAGTGTATTCGAATACCACGAAAGATGCCTTGCTTGATTTAAGTATCAGTGGCCCTTATTCGGATATCTGGAAAAATGTAGCTTCTACCTCCAATAAAGGGATTGAGTTTAATGTCAATGCAGCACTTATTCAGACCAAGGACTTTAACCTGAGCTTTGCGTTTAATATCAGTTTTAACCAGAACAAAGTCCTTAGCCTTGGAACCCTGCAAAGTTATACATTTAACGAACAATGGACCAGTACTTCCTCTGCTTCCAACAGTTATGTGGTGACACCGGGTAAGCCCATCGGACTAATTTACGGGTATGTGAACGATGGTATGTACAATGCCAGTGATTTTAGCTGGAATGGAACCAAATGGGTAATGAATGCTGCCAAATATTCCACTGCTGTATTAGTGTCGGATGATGGAACAAAGAAGGTTTATAAATACAAGGATGCCAGTGGTAATATATTTGCAGATAACAGTGCTCTTACCGGAGTCAGTTGGGGGCCGGGAGCCATGAAGCTGAAAGATACAAACGGAGATGGTGTCATTACCGAAGCCGACCGTGTACAGATAGGGAATACCAACCCTACTCATTTCGGATCATTCTCTTTTACAACCAGTTATAAAGGATTCGATGCCAACGTAAACTTCAACTGGGTGTATGGCAACAGTATTTACAATGCCGGGAAAATTGAGATGACCTCCGAGTATAATTATAAATACCGGAATATGCTCGCCATGACTGCCAACTCGTATACTCAAATTGATTGGGCCACCGGAAACAGGGTGACTGATGCCGCTACACTGACCGCTATGAATGCTAATGCCACCATGTGGGCTGCACCTGCCGGTCAATATGCGGTGACTTCCTGGGCTATAGAGGATGGATCGTTCCTGCGGTTGAATAATTTAACGGTGGGTTATTCCTTGCCAAAGAAGATGACTACAAAATTCTACATTCAAAAGCTTCGGGTATATGCCACGGGATATAACTTGTTTATCCTGACCAACTATACAGGTTATGATCCTGAAGTGGATACACGCCGGTCTAAAACAGCAACCCCGGGAGTTGATTATTCAGCTTATCCCAAGAGCCGTTCATACAACCTTGGAGTAAACATAACCTTCTAAAATCATACTACAATGAAAAAAAATAATCTATATAAAATACTTTTCGGCTTCCTCCTCTTTTCGATGAGTTCATGTACTGACATGTTAGTTGTATCCAGCAAGTCGCTGTTGAGTGATGACCAGGTTTTTACGAATACCGATTCAACCAGAGAAGCCATTTCGGCCATCTATGATATCTTCGGACAAAATAATTCGTACCGGAACCGCCTTTGGTTGCAAATGGGGCAGAATACCGATATCGAATACCGGTCCGGTTGGGCTACCGGAACAGCGCTCACCTCAATCAAATCGGATGACAATATAGCTCTTTATAATTCCACTACTGCACTACCGGATGGTTATAGCAATCCGGGTTCCGACAATCCATGGAACAGGCTTTATCAAGGTGTAGAGCGTTCGAACCTGGCTATTGCAGGGATACGCAAGTTTGGAAAACCGGCTGCCGGAAACGATATGGGACACTACCTGGGGGAAGCCCTGACTTTGCGTGCCTTTTTCTATTTCGACCTGATTAAATGGTGGGGTGATGTGCCGGCCTGGTTTGATCCTATGACTGCCGGGACGATCTATGTCGCCAAATCGAACAGGGATAGTATTTACAACCACATTATCGGTGATTTACAGGAAGCATCCACGCTGTTGTACAGTATCAATAATCCGTTGACCACCTCCACCAAGCTGGTGAGCAGGGATGCCGCCCGTGGATTGCTGGCCCGCATATGCCTGCAGGCTGCAGGATATTCCATGCGTCCCTTGGGAGCCACTGATTCCGAAATAAAAATTACAGCATCAACGGCCCGTCAACAGGAACTTTACACCATAGCCCGCGAAGCTTGCCGGGCCATCATTACCGATAACCATTATTCACTCGACGGAAGTTTCAAGAATATCTTCTATCAACAATGCCAGGATGTGGAATCGCAGGGACGGGAAACTATCTGGCAGATACCATACAAAATGGGCATACGCGGACGTATGGTCTATAACCTGGGAATCCCCCGCGACCCTGACGGGGTGAACAATACCGTAACCATTGGCGGACAATTTAAAGTTATGCCAAGTTTCTATTATGACTATAATGTGAACGACACACGCCGGGATATCACCGTGGTTCCTTATAAAGTTCAAAAAAGCACCACCCTGGGGGTTATGGAACAAAACGTTGCCTCCGGCATCACAGGTTTCAATATCGCCAAATGGCGGGCCGAATGGGTGAAAGCACCAATAACAGGGACAGATGATGGGGTATCACCGATTGTGTTACGTTATTCGGATGTGTTGTTAATGTTTGCAGAGGCCGATTTGTTCTTAAACGGAACAGAGGGAGCCGAATACTTCAACATGGTTCGCCGCCGTGCCTTCGGACAATCCATAAATTCAGTTTCACCCTATGACTTGCCCCTTACACTGGATAATCTCAAACAGGAAAGAGCCTTTGAGTTCTGCGGTGAAAATATCCGCAAATACGACTTGGAACGTTGGGGACAACTTAAATCGGGTATCGACCAGGCTACCAATAACCTGAGAGCACTGCGTGATGGTACGGGAAATTATGCCACCGTTCCGGCAACCATTTATTACAAATGGAATGTTGATAATACCATATCCCCGGGAGAACGCGTACTGACCGTCTATGGATTGCAACGCGGTGAAATAGATGATAAAACGGTTACCGAACCACTGGGTGGCTGGATCAAGAAATCATGGACACAGGGTGCCTCGGGAAGTGACCTGTATTTAAGCGAGGGATTTGTGACACACCTCTATTTTAATGACCCGGATAAGCGTCAGCTTTTGCCTATTATGGATCAAATTATCAGTGTCAGTAACGGCACCTTGAAGAATGATTACGGATACACAACAAAACAATGAAAGGTGGGAGGATAGCTTACCGCATATCCTCCTACATTCAACAAACTATTAAAATTCCGAAAAATGAAAAATATAAAAAACATACAGTTAGCGGCATTCTTTGCAGTGATCTTTGTAGTGGGAGCATTCACCTCCTGCAACGATGACCTGACGTTGAAAAGTCTGCCCTATTTATTCCGTCCGGTAAATTTTGCCGCTACCCTGAATAAAACAGTGGCGACTATCTCGTGGGCTGCGGTGGACAGTGCAAAGTCATATACTCTACAGGTAAGTATGGACAGTACATTTAAATCCAGGATGGTGGATACTACCACTACCAAGCTTTTTATTACCAAGGAGTTTGCGGGTGAAACAACGTTTTATGCCCGGGTTCGCGCCAATGCCGGTGATACCACCAAGAATTCAAAGTTTAATGCCACTCTGTCCTTTAAGACCCCAAAAGAAAATATATTCCTGGGGTATGGTACCAGCAATAACACGGGTAATTTATACAGTGCTTACATGAATAATGCGAACACCCTGGATATCAAATGGCAACCGGGAGCCAATGCCACACATTTGATTCTCACTTCTGCAGATGGTTCTATTAGGGATTCTGTTTCATTATTAGCACCACAACTCACCTCAGGTGAAAAAGCTGTTACCTCATTATCAAAATCAACCTGGAAAGTTGCTATCTATAACGGTTCGATTCTTAGAGGAACAACCTACGGACTGGTTGAAGGTGATGTAATTTTAGGACCAACCGATAATTTGCGGACTGCATTGGACAATGCTACTTCGGGTCAAATCATCATGTTATCTCCGGGAGTGACCTATGCAATAGGCGGTGCTGCTTATAATTTTAGTAAAAACGTTAAAGTTAAGAGTTTTTCCCCCATCAGCCGTTCGGTGGTTTGCATGACTACAAGTGGTACAACAACGCCACCTACCACCACTTCAAACATGATGGGTGTTGTAGCTTCGTCGGCCATTGACAGCTTGGTTTTTGAGAATATTGATTTCACGGGATATTGCGACAATAACACTTCTTCGATAAAAATTGGTTATCTCTTTAGCAACAAAGTAGCCTGTACGGTGACTAATCTAAAATTTACCAACTGTAATATCCATAATCTCGGGAATACCACTATGAGGCTCTCAGGAGGTACCCCCACTGCAAGCCAACGTATCTCCAATCTTATTTATAATGGATGTGTGATTAGTGAATCGGGTTTTGCAAGTGGTTACGCGCTGGTGAACATAAGCAAATCGTCTGATTATATTGACAACATTGTTATTTCGAATTCCACCCTTTATAATTTCAGTTATCCGGTCATTTCGATCGTTCAAACTGCAACTACACCTATGACCTCTGTATCCATTTCAAATTGTACATTCAATCAAACCTCCCAAAATGCAGGAGGAACGCGGGTGTTATTTAATTTTGATTACATGGCTTTGACAAATGGAATAAGTATTAAGAATTGTATATTTGGAAGTTCGGGTGCTGCCACAGCCGGATTAAAAACCACAAATGCAACAGTTGCAACGACCATAACGGGCTGTTATTACACCAGTGATTTTGTAGATGAGACATTGGTTGCAGGAGTATCGTATTCCATTAAGCCCAGCATGTCGGGTTATTCAGGGAATTCTACCTCTTTATGGAAAAGTCCGTTGACTGGAGACTTTACTTTGATAGACACTTCATTCAAGGGTAAAGGGGTGGCTGGTGATTTAAGGGTGTATTAATAAATAATTAAGGTCTTCTCCTTCTCTCTTCAACATAGAGGAGAGAGGTGTAAGTCCTTATTCAATGGAATATGAAACGTTTGATTTCTGTTGTTTTGATCACTCTCAGCATGTTTTTTTAATTGGTTATAAAATAAAAAGTTTAGTGATGTATTTATTAAAAAAAACAAATAAACTTATAGGTGCTCTACTCATGATTCTATCTTTCACTTCTGTTGAAGCATCGAACTGCTACGACCATCTATACAAGGGTTTGCCATTTTCAATGCCAAAAGTTATAGCACCTGTTTTTAAAAATAATGTGATTTCAATTACTGATTTTGGTGGATTAGGGAATGGATATACCCTTAACACCGATGCTTTCAAAAATGCCATTACGTTACTTTCTAAAAGAGGGGGTGGTCAACTCACTGTACCAGCAGGGGTTTGGTTCACAGGCCCCATCGTGTTGGAGTCTAATATCAACTTGCATCTGGATAAGGGAGCGTTGATCTTGTTCTCTTCTGATTTTAGTTTATATCCCTTGGTGAATACCTGTTTCGAAGGGTTGTCGACACGACGTTGCCAGTCGCCCATCTCCGCCCGCAATGCGGTGAACGTTGCTATTACTGGCGAAGGCTCTATCAACGGGTCGGGAGAGGCGTGGCGGCCTCTTAAAAAGGCAAAAGTAACCGATGCTTACTGGAAGAAGGTAGTGAAGTCGGGGGGCGTGTTGAAAGATCCCACTTATTGGTTCCCGTCGAAGGGTTCGTTGAAAGGGGAATCCATCAGTGATTCGAACGTACCGCGTGGTAAAATGACCGATTCCTCCTGGCTGGAGGTCAAAGACTTTCTCCGTCCGGTGATGATTAACTTTATTGAATGTAAAAACGTGTTGTTGCAGGGCGTGTTGTTTGAAAATTCACCCAGCTGGAATATTCACCCGTTGATGTGTACCAACCTGATTATTGACAATGTCACGGTGCGAAATCCGAATTATGCTCAGAACGGGGATGGCATTGATGTGGAATCTTGTAAGAATGTATTGATCGTAAACAGCAGTTTCGATGTGGGTGATGACGCCATTTGTATAAAATCGGGGAAAGATGAAGAAGGCCGTCTGCGTGCCCGTCCTTCCGAAAACATCATTGTGGACAACTGCAAGGTGTTCAAAGGGCATGGTGGATTCGTGGTGGGGAGTGAGATGTCAGGCGGGGTTCGCAATGTTTCGGTTCGTAACTGTCAGTTCCTGGGTACTGATGTAGGTCTTCGATTTAAAAGCAACCGGGGACGTGGTGGACTGGTTGAAAATATCTATATCAGCGATATTTATATGTTCGACATCATGACCGATTCATTCTTATTCGATCTGTTCTATGGTGGAAAATCATCTTCCGAATCGCTGGAGGAAGGGGATACGGCAGCAACCGCCTTACAAAACATACCGGTGACCAAAGAAACACCTTCCTTCCGGAATATCTACGTGAAAAACATCGTCTCCCGCAATGCCCGGAGGGCAATGTATTTTAACGGACTGCCCGAAATGAAGATAGCCAACATCAACGTGGAAAATGCGATTATATCCTCGCAATACGGGGCTGTGATCAGTGAATCGGATGGCATTAAATTCAAGAATATACAGATCATCCAGCAAACAGGCCCTGCCCTGACACTTCAAAACGTAAAGAACTTTGAGTTGAAAGATTTCACCTATCCCACAAACCTTCCGGAGGTGGTGAAGATTACAGGGAAATCAACGAATATTCAACTTCCAGAATCCATAGAGAAGGAAAAGATTATTGGAATGAATTTGTAACGTGTTGTTCCCGATTGGATTTTAATCAAAAAAAGGTGGATTATTCCACCTTTTTTTTGTCCACCAGCATGATCTAACTATTTGCTAAGTATCATGTAATCTCATATAGAATTATAATGTATTGAAATACAAGATAAAGATATGATTTTAGACTGGTATAAAAGATATGTAAAAACATTGTTTTGTTTTACACATTAAAAGTCAGTTTCTCCACATTTGATAGCAGGCAGAACGGTAATTTAGCAGTTGAAATCTATACTAATTATTAAAAAAATAAATCAATGAAAAGGAAAAGTCTATTTTTTATTTCTGTCTTAGCACTTTTATTTGTTTTTGTACCAAGTAGTCAAGCTGCGATTTTCTATGTGTCTTTATCAGGGAATGATACAAACAATGGATTGACTTCAGCAACTCCATTTGGAACCGTATATAAGGCTGTTACCATGGCCAATCCCGGTGATATGATTTATGTCAGGGGTGGGAAGTACACGTGTGCCACCAGAATCAATTTGTCCAAAACAGGTACAGCCGCACAATTGAATTATTTGTTTGGGTACCCTGGCGAAAAGGTCATTCTTGATTTCTCGTCTATGGTACTTTCTGATAGCAATCAGGGTATTCAAATCTCCGGGGATTACTGGTATGTAAAAGGAATTTCAGTATTTAATGCCGGTGATAACGGCATGTTGATACAGGGAGGTAGTTACAATCGCATTGAAAATTGTGAATTTTATGAAAACCGGGATGCCGGTTTTGAAATCAAGGGAGGTGCAGCCTATAACAAAATAATAAATTGCGATTCATACTTGAATGCCGACCCTGCCACTTCGTATGGAAATGCGGATGGTTTCTCCACTAAAATAGATCCGGGAACAGGCAATTACTATTATGGATGTCGTGCCTGGTGCAATTCCGATGATGGATGGGATGGTTACCTGAAATGCTTGGATGCAGTTCCACCCGTAGCTGATGATATGACTACAACCTTGGAGAATTGCTGGACATTTAAAAGTGGTTATCTGAAAGATGGATCAGTTGGTCCCGGGAACGGGAACGGATTTAAAACAGGGGGTAGTGGTACAACACCTGATCAAAGACACAACCAGATATTGATAAATTGTCTTTCGTTTGGAAACACAAACAAAGGCTTTGATCAGAATGGGAATATGGGTTCAATATCGTTGATAAACTGCACGAGTATCAGCAATGCAAAAGGCAATTATATGTTTAAAACAGCATTAGCAACTGGAAAGAAAGTTACAGTTGAAAATTGCATTTCACTTCAACCAAGCGGAACAAAAACAGGTTTTTCTACCACAAACCCCCAGGTATTTGCCACGAACTCTTTTGTTTCAAAAACGACAGATGGATCGGAAGCGAGTAATTTTGCTACCATAGCTGATTTTCAGGTTTCCGATGTGGCCACCGGTTATACTCAATGCATCGCGGCAAGAAAAGCAAATGGCAGTTTGCCGGATATTACATTTGCTCATTTGGCATCAACTGCAACTAAAGAAATTGATGCAGGTACCATAGTCATTAACTTTCCTTATTTAGGGATTTCACCGGTTCCTTTTAATGGCACTAAACCCGATTTGGGTTGTTTCGAAACCGGGAGTAGCGTTCTGACACCCTCATATAGTTTAACGGTTTATACTACAGGGTCTGGAGAAGTTACGTTAGATCCCGCAACCGGTCCTTATGTAAAAGGTTCAGTTATTACGCTTATTTCGAACGCCAATGCCAATAACAAATTTACAAACTACAGCGGTGACTTATCAGCTACCTCGAAAATTGCAACGATAGTGATGGATGACAATAAAACTGTAACAGCTAATTTTACCGCAACAGCACAATATACCTTGACAGTTAATGTGGTCGGTTCAGGTTCTGTCTTGTTGAACCCTGTTAACACAGGTATTTACGATGCAGGTACTGTCGTTTCATTAAATGCAATAGCCAATACCGGAAACCTTTTCTCTGCTTTTAGCGGTGATATTAGTACTGGTACAAATGCAGGAACCATTCTCATGGACGGAAACAAAACAATTACGGCTACTTTTGCACCTATCGTAGCCACAGACTGGAACACTATTCAAGCAGAAACTGGTTCTCTCGTGAATGCAACTGTCAAAACTGATCATGCATTTACCGGTACAGGATATGTTGATTTTACGAACGCTGCCTCTGATGCTTCTGTTACGTTGAATGCAACTGTTGCAGTTGCCGGTTGTTATGATGTAAATATTTATTATGCCGGAATTGAGGATCGTCCGATAAACGTTTATGTAAATGGTGTTCTTTGGGCTAATCCTACCTGCCCGAACCCGGGTTCTTATGAAGTATATGCCTATGCCCCGGTAATTTTAGCCTTAAATGCAGGGAACAATCTACTTAAATTTACCGGTCCGGGTGCAAACAGCGGACCTAATTTTGACCGTATCGAAATCAAAAAGGTTCCAAGGTACGGCAATTGTTCTCCAGCTACACTATCAGGGATATCTTCTGTGAATGATTTGATTCAGAATCTTAGTATTGATCCTAATCCTATCGATCATACCACGACGATGACCTTTAATGCTTCAAACAATGAAAAGGGCAGACTGTCAATAGTTGATTTAACAGGGAAACTTGTATTTGAACAGTCCTACAACTTTAACACTGGGGAAAACCAAAAGACTATCGACTTGAGTCAGCTTAATGGCGGAATGTATATTGGTAGATTGCAAGTGGGGAGTCAGATGCAGTCGATTAAAATAATGAAGAAATAAATATTCAGAAAGATTGATGAGTTGGAACTGTATTGTTTAAAATAAAATTCAGTTCCAACCCATCGTTTTTAGTTGCTTATTGATTAATTTCTACTGTTATTTTTCTCAGATTCAATATTCAATAATGAAACAATTCATACTCATTACCTTTTTAAGTATTGCACTTAACTTTCATGCTTTTGGTTCCAATTTGCCTTATTTCCAACGAATGGCTCAATCTCAAATGACACGAAGCGGAGCCCTGGGCATTTGGGATTATCCTACCGGATTGTTTGTTGAATCTATCCTGAAGGTATATGATTTGTATGGTGGAGATAAGTATTATAATTATGCCTTGAATTTCGCAAAAGCCACCGTGAATACAAGTGGGAAAATAGCCACCAAATATAAATTCACAGACTTTACCCTGGACAATATAAATTCAGGAGTGGCATTGCTTGATATATATAAGAGAAAATTCAGCCCAATACAAGATTGCCTTGGATACGTTACGTAAACAAATCCAAAAACAACCCAGGAATATAGAAGGTGGATTCTGGCATAAAAATTCATACCCAAACCAAATGTGGTTGGATGGTATCTATATGGCAACACGATTTTACGCTAATTACGAAAAACAGTTCAATGTAGGTTTAAATTATGACGATGTTGTCAATCAATTTACGCTCATCCATTCTAACACATATGATCCGACATTTCAATTGAATTATCACGTCTGGTCGGCAACTCCAACGGATGCAAATTCTTTCTGGGCAAAACAAACTGATCCCTTTAAAGGCTGTTCACCGGAATTCTGGGCACGTGGGGTGGGTTGGTATGCAGCTGCTTTAGTTGATGTATTGGAAGTGTTGCCAACCGGTTATGCTAAGAGGCAGGATCTGATGGATATTCTCAACCAGGTTGCTACAGGCATTAAACGATGGCAGGATCCGCTAACAGGTTGCTGGTATCAACTGCTGCGTTATGATAAAACAATGGTTTCGAATGGTACTGCTAATTATATCGAGGCTTCAGCGTCATGCATGTTTACCTATGCACTTCTGAAAGCAGTTCGTTTGGGGTTTATTTCCAAAACAGATTACCAGTCATCCGGAACAAAAGGATATCAGGGATTGATTAACAATTTTATTACAGAAGATCCCTCGGGCAGTTTATCTATTCATACGATTTGTAGTTCGGCAGGTGTAGGACCTGCAACAAGCCCCACTCGTGATGGTTCCATTAATTATTACCTGAATGGGAGTGATGCAGGGCTGATTGTCTCGAATGATTTAAAAGGTGTCGGACCGTTTATTCTGGCAAGTATAGAATATGAAAAACTTCAACTATTGACAGAAAATGTAAATGTCTTCCGTGAAAAAAATGAATATCAGGTACTGAATCACGATAAATTATTGATAATTAAGTCAAATGCTGACTGTTTGAATGACATTGCAATTTATAATTGTTTGGGTAAAGAACTTAAGCACTGGCGTGGAAGAGATATAAATGAAGTTTCAATATCACTGTTAGATGTAAATCAAGGGATTTATCTATTAAAAATAAATGGGTTGAAGATGGAGAAAATTTTGTTGCAGTAAATTAACCCTGGCTTTAATTCTATAAGTCATATTTTCGCCTATATCGGTCAAATTTTACACATTGCTTTGGGCAAAACCAATTAAATTTACACCGTGAAATTATCCTTAAATAAATCATATTTAATAAACTTTTAAATTTAATCGTTATGAAAAAACTAATTACTAAATCGTTAGCATTTTTAGCATTTCTATTATTAAGTGCATGGAATGTAAATGCACAAACTACCACCTATTCGGGAACTTTTCCAATAACTTTACAAGGTTTTGCTCAAGTTTATACTGCACCCGTTGCAGCGGGTTGGGCCGGGACAACATCAGCACCGACATCTTCTGATCGGAGTGGTAAATGTTTTACAACTGCAACAGATCCTAATGTTAACACAGGTAAGAATTTTACCTACCGGCTACCATATTGCGGTACAATAACACTTCAAGCTAATGGTACTGTCGGAAGAGGCTTTATTGTTACAGTTACGAAAGTAACAGGGGGAGCACAAGTAAGTAGGATTGTATGGGCTTATAGTAACGCAACATGTTCATCACAGAACTTTGTAGTGAATGTTAACGAGCCTGTGAATGTTACAATTTTATCTCCTTCAGCCGTAGAGGGTGCAATAACTTCCACCGGGTCTTCATATATAAGCTATGTCAACATTTCACCTCTTCCGACTCCTACCATTTCATCTTTTACTGCTGCAGGAATAACCGCCACAATTAATGAAAGCACAACACCCAAAACTATTATAGCTGTTCTTCCTTACGGAACCAATATGACTGCAATAACCCCAACTGTTACTATTGGTGGATCAGCAACAAGCTATACACCAGCAGGCGCACAGGATTTTTCTGCCGGAGCAGTAAATTATGTCGTCACAGATGGTGCTTCCACACCAGCATCAACAACATATGCCGTTACACTTACAGCTTCAACGGTAGCAAATACCGACGCAACTTTAAGTGATTTAAAAGTCGATGGAACAACTGTTACCGGATTTAATGCCTCAACATTAACATACGATGTTGTTTTACCTTACGTATACAGTGGAACGCCAGCAGTTACTTCAACGGTAAACGCCATAACTTCAACTCAGGTTATTACCCAAGCATCAGCCATTCCGGGCTCAGCAACAGTAACTGTTACTGCACAGGATAATTCGCAAAAAGTATATACAGTTAATTTTACGCGGACTCCGATAAGTACCGCCAATGATATTACTTCATTTTCAATTAATGGTAAAACAGGCGTTATTACAGGTCAAAATATTCTTGTTCAAATGCATTTAACTACTAATGTTACAAGCCTGACTCCTGCTGTAGTTGTTTCGAATTTAGCTACCATTACTCCTTCCGGTGCCCAGGATTTCACGAACCCTGTGAATTATGTAGTGACAGCACAAGATGGCACTCAAAAAACATATACAGTTACTGTACAATTGCTCGATTTGAGTTATACAGGCACATATCCATATATTACTAATTTCCCGTCCGGTTATACCATTCCAGTATGGATGAGTTCTCCGACCGGCGGTGTTATTTTTACTGATCCTTATACGGGTTCTGACAAAACATCGTGGTACGACAATACAGCAGAAACTACCGCTGCCACTGCATCGGTTATTCGTTTCAATTCCGCGACCTCCATGGATTTATTGGTTTCACAATGTGGGACTGTTACTGCTAAAGTTTCAGCAACAGGAGGTCGCACTTATAACCTGTATATTAATGGTGTTCTGGCTAACAGTGCTACCGGTACAACCAATTCAATGGCAACGCTGACAGCCAGCCCTAATCTGACTACTCCAACCACCATTCGGATTGAAAACCCAGCTACAAGTGGTGGAATTACACTTGGTTATTTAGAAATTGATGCACCTGTTGCTACCGGCCTGTCTCAATCCAAACTAGGTAGCGTTACTTTTGATGGACAAATAATACAGAACCCTTCAAATGTGGAGTTACAAGTGTTTGATACAACAGGACGTTTGATGGTACATTCCAGTCAAAGCATCAATATGGGTACCAATTCAAAAGGGGTTTATATTGTAAAGAGTGCAACAGGAACCATCAAAATTGCACTTGTAAAGTAGTTCTTGAATAAAATAAGTTAGTTAATGTCTTGATAGTAAATGAAAGCTACCGTGTCTTAACGGTATGCTTTCATTTTTTTGAATATTCGTTCCTGATATGCCTGATTAATAAGGAGCTTATGTCCATTAATATATTCTCATGGGTTGGACTTTTTTCTTATTCGCGAAACGCTTTTTGTTGTAAAAATCGTTTTATCCACAATTTCCGTCAAATATTGCTCATCGCTTTTGGAAAATAGCACCTATATTTACAACATAAAAAATTCACGTAATAAAATACATTTAAAATTAATTCATCATGAAAAAATCATTACTTTTAATGGCTTCATCTTTGCTATTGTCAGTCGGAATGCAGGCCCAGGAATGGATACTTGGAAATGACGCCACAAATTTTCCAGTTGCAGCAGGTGTTTCTCCAGCCGGTGGTACAGCTGTCATCAATGGACTAACAATTTATGCCGGCGGATCAGTAGCTAACATGGGGCAAATAGAAGCCTCCGCTAAAACTTTTGGGACTAACACCTACATCAACCGCTTTAAATTCAATGGTGGTGGATATACAGGGGCTGCTGCAACACAAACTATACCTACTGTGAACATGCCGACACAACGTTATATCAGTTTTCCTGTGACAGGAAACACGACAATAACAGCCTATGGAATTACGGGTAGTTCCACAGAAGTAAGAAGACTTTTTGTAACCGATGGCACTAGCCTCATAGGAACTATGGTAATGCCATTAGGTTCAGCTGTGACAGAAGGTGTAGTCGATTATAAAGGGGGTGCAAAGACTTTGTATATGTATTGCAATGCTTCAGTAAATTTATATTATCTGAAAGTTGCTGCCTATCAAAGTCCAAGTATGACATCTTTTACTCTCCCAATTACAAATGTAACCACTATTATTACAGCTGCTGGAACTGTAACGTCGAGAGTGCCTTTTGGTACTGATGTGACCGCTCTCGTTCCAACCATTACGTTGACAACAGGTGCAACTAATGCAGTTAGTCCTGCATCGGGGGTAACCACTAATTTTACGGGTACTGTTAATTACACAGTTTCTGATGGAACAAACTCTAAGGTATATGCC
>CAIYOZ010000345.1 GCA_903927945.1 uncultured Bacteroidales bacterium
GATCTATTAATACATATCTTTGTTGACAGAAATAAATTCAAAAACAAACGTATATGTTATTATTACTGTTACCACAGCTAAAACAAGGCCGGCTCAGGGATTTCTATGAGATCCGGCAGGGTGTCACTGTTTCGCAATCAGCTGGCAAGGGACTTTATAAAGCAATAAACCTTTCAGGTATTGACGCATGCACCAAAATGATCGATGGAAATAAGCTTGTTGCCTATGACCCTGTACGGGAGGTTGGTTCTGATAAATTGCTTGCCAATACCGACTACCTCGTTTCCGGTAAAGGCGAGGTAAAAGGATATTCATTGCTTGATGCCGGTGAATTCATTCATAATTTAACATTAGATGGCTCATGCAAGGGAATTGTTGCTTCAAACCATTTTCTGGTCTTACGGCCAAGGGATATTTCAGGATCAAACATGGATGAAATCAGGTTTGCCCATAACCTCCTTAATATCCTAGTTCCCGAATTCAACAAGATTGCATCAGTAAAGGCAGGCAATTCAAAATTTCTGACTATTAATGATCTGGGGGATTTGAAAATATCTCATCCTTGGTCGGATTCGGATTTTTTTCGACAATATTCGGATATCATGACCAGATACATTCAAAAACAGCATGAGCTGAATGAGGTAAAAATCGAACTGGACAACTTTAACCGTGATTTGGCTTCACTTGTGAATCTTGAGACCATGTTCAATGTGTAATTCGTGTTGCTATCAAACATAATTCATGTAAATATGGTCCTTGAATTTGTCTCTTCCCCGCGTGCTTTGCTGTTCAACGGCAAAGCGAACCATTTCGTTAACCCGTGGCACCTCATCATTGACACGGATATGGAAGCCATCACGATGCGCAAACGGAACAACAATTTAATCAGTGTGAGCGAGCAGGTAATATCATTTAAATATATCAGAAGCATACAGATAAACCGGCATCTGGTAGGAGCCGATGTACATATTACCCTTTCGAATGGGACTATTTCGGTTTATTGCCTCTCGGTTGATGACGCACAAGCTATCAAGCATGTTTTACTAGAGTACAACCGCAACGCTGAAATCAACACACTGATGCTTGCATGATCCTTGTGAAATTAGTGTTTACAACGCTCATTGAGTTTATTGGAGGATTATGGTGGTCAATAAAACAAAAATAGAATCATCCGTTTAAGCCGAAAATATGGAAAGTGAAAACATACCTGTACATTTCTACTTTTGCCCGGACCCGGAAGATGTCGAGGAGGATATGATTGCAGATTTTCCGGGCAATTATGATGAGGGAGATGCTGCCGGGAAATGCTTTTTCAATACAGCCAGCGAAGTATGCCGTACTCATTTTGTCAGGGCTTATCAGAACCTGTCCCCGCTATTGGGAGATAAGTATCTCAAATCTTTGTCTGTTTGCATAGATCTGTCCGGCATTTTCAATGCAACAGCGTGCTATTTTTTTCATTGTTCGGATGATAAAAAGGGCGAGTACCATTTTGGTGCTAGTCCCAGTGCCCTGACTGCTTACCTGAAAAACTACTGGGATAGTGATTACATCCTCTCCCCATTTTATCAGCACCTATGGGAGCACGAACTTATTCATATGCTTGATCATGAACATGCCGGATATAAATTCTCAACTGAAAGTGCTAATTATAAGGAATTTTGGATACAGTATATTCTTTCTTTCCGATCGGAAGGCCTCGCTGAATTATACGACCTGATGAAGGGCCATAATCCCATAAAGGATATGAATTCTGCCAGAAGCAAATTTCGTTCTGAGATTTTCAGGTTAATCATTAAAGGATGGTATAATTCTGAGAACATCCAGAAATCCAAAAAGCAAATCAGTGAATCTGTAATTTATTACTCTGTTGGTCAATGGATGGTTTTGCATGCTTTGGGTTGCACTGACAATACTGAGTTGAAGTCCCTTTTGCAGAAAGTATCCTTACAAATCAATAATGGATTGGAAGTAAATGAACAGGACATGTTCATCATTATCAAACAAGCGCTCGAACTGGATGTTGATCATTTTATCCATTGTCTTACCGAACGCGGCTCAGACGGTCAGGTTTTTATCAGTCCGGTCGTTCTGAACGAGATCCCAAAGCGGATCATAAATGACCGGAACCGCCGGCATGGCAAAGATCCTGACATTGTCTATGAAAATGATGATTTGAGACTAGTCGGTTTGTTCGACCGGATATGGTCGGAAAACTCGATCAGTTATTCTTCGTCACTTGGCAAGTAAACCAGGTTAGCGAAAAATCAACTGATAAATAATATAAGTTCAATCATTTATGAAGACAACCCTCATTATACATCCGCTAGACCATTCCACAATATTCCTTTGCGGTATATACGCCAGCCTACCGGATAAAACAGTCATCACAGGCGGCATGACCAAAGCGGAGGTGCAGGAACAGATTCGCTGTCACGACCGGATCATGATGCTTGGTCATGGGTCACAACTGGGATTGTTTTCTGTTGGCCGGTTTCCTGATGCCTGTCCGTACATCATCGACAGCGCTACTGTCCGATCATTGAGGAGCAAGGCCAATAGTGTTTATATATGGTGCAACGCCGATAGTTTTATGCGGGAGCATGCTCTCACAGGATTCTTCAGCGGGATGTTCTGCAGTGAGATGTCTGAATGCCGGTATTTTGGCGTGGAAAGCACGCAGGACCTGGTTGATGAATCCAACTATGGGTTTTCCGAAATCGTTGCAAAACACCTGGATGAGCCACCTGTTGTTTTTTACAAAAATGTCCTGCATGAATATGGCCGACTGGCGAGGAGGAATCCGGTGGCTGAATACAACCACAGTCGGTTATATCTCAACCTGCTGGAACCTTATATGTTTTATAACAATGTAAGAAATACGGCATAAATATGGATAAACTGATAGTATCAGGTATCATACTGGTTCTTCTTTCCTGCAGCGGATGCAATAAGAATGAGCATCGGACAACAGCAAACAAATCATCTTCCCGGGAACATGTAAAAAACGCCAGTCCTGAAAAGAAAGTCATTTATATCCTGCCATTGGGGTATGTGAACCCAGCATACGTTAACGAAATAGTATTTGCGGTTAAAAAGTTTTACGGATATGATTGTGTTGTTTTACCCCAGGTGAACCCAACGGACGACATCATGGCTGCAAGCCGGATGAGATACGAGGCCGGTAAAATTCTGGCTAAGTATAACTCCAAAAAGTATTTACTGATTTTAACAACTGAGGATATTGCGTGCAGAACCGAAAAATCATCGGAATGGGGAATTTTCGGACTGGGATATATGCCTGGAACCACTTGTGTAGTATCGACTTTCAGGTTAAAAAGAACCGGCGGTAATCTTGTTCCCAATGCTGTTTTACTGGAAAGACTTGATAAGATATGCTTGCACGAAATTGGACACAATCTTGGCCTGGACCATTGCCTGAATGATCCCCGATGCATGATGAATCCCGCAGATGGGACAATCAGGCAGGTGGACCGCGAAATGATTTGGTTTTGCGACAAGTGTTGGATCCATTTAAATCGTTAACAACGGTTTCTGTCTGAAAAAGATACAAATGGCATATATTCCTTTTACCAAGACAAATTTACCATACGGGTGGTTGTGGAATATGTTCAATGCTCCAATACAATATAAGGAACAAAAATGGCGTACCAGCGAAGCCTTATTTCACGCCATGCGTTACGACGATCCTAAAATCCGTGAAATGATCCGGATACAAACAAGCCCGTTGGTGGCAAAGAATAAGGTGAAAAGGATTGAATATTTTGCGAAAAGAGTTGTCGAACCCATGACATCTTACTCCGAAATGAGTGGTATCGTATGATCCGAAATAGTCCTTTAGGGTGAAATTCGAGATCCCAGAGACTAAAGATAAGTAACAAAAACAGACTTTTCAGCACTAATTAATCAATAATTCTTGGTTTGACAGCCAACAAGATCTTTTCTATTTGTTCCGATGAAAGTTCATGAAAATTATTCATTAGAGACTTGATTAGAGAATAAGGAAAATCCTCAACACATCCATTTGTTCCAAATGAGTCAAGTAAAACCCTTTCGAGGGGTGGCAATGATTTAATATAATCCAATTCTACCTCAAAGTCGCAGGGATTCGGAGGAGAATCAATGAAGACATATTTCTCATCAAAGTCAATAATGTCTTCTGGATCAAGTTCTTCAAGACCTTCACGTTCTATAAGCTGAAAGCACATCGATTCCGGAAAAGAATCAAAAAGATAACCTTCAGGCGGCATCCATTTACTTCTCTCATTATCAATATTTATGAAGATGTCATCATATTGGTTGTCACCGGACAATATTTCATAATGATCAATAATTCTTTCCTCATATCTCATTGAACCTAGCCGATGAAAAATGATATGATACCCCTGCTTGGTTACAAGATTATTCATGAAAATGATAGAAGCAGGAACACTATTTAATTCGATGGGATGTTCAAGGCATTTGCCATAATTGTTGGAGGTTTTCATATTATTTGACTGTTCAGGTGAAAGGAAAAAAGATTTATAAATCTCGAATTAGGAACGGGACTCCATTTTTTAATGAACACAATAAACGAATGACTACCCCTAATTCACTCACAAAAGGTACAAATGAGCTTTTTGATATTATATTTCTAGATAATTTGACATACACTACCGATAATAATTCGCATTCCCAACACACCAGAAGAGTGTCTTTTCATTTCGAATGTCAAGATTGTGAAGCATCCAATCGTAGGCTTTTGCTTCATAAATGTAGTCCAGTTCGAACCCTTCGGTTACATTCCCCTTTACTTTCTGGGGGTATTTGAAACCAGTTCCTTTGACATAAATATAAGGCACACCTCCTTCTATACTATTGATTTTCTCATTTCTGTCCATTCCAGAAATATGTACCACATAAATTTTCTTGATTTTTTTACCATACTTCTGGATTCCACGTAAGATACTACCAGCAGTAATCCCGCTCCCGGTTGGAATAACGAGATTATCCAACGTGTTCGGAATGTTTTTTACCTGATCCGCGATACAATCAATTACAATTGGATTTTTTTCGACATCAATGCCAAACTTGATAATAAAGAAGTTGTTGCCAGTTCCGGCTTCTTGCAGTTTTATCAACCGATT
This sequence comes from uncultured Bacteroidales bacterium, assembly GCA_903927945.1. GTDB lineage: Bacteria > Bacteroidota > Bacteroidia > Bacteroidales > Paludibacteraceae > Paludibacter. Next base: position 5,148 of record CAIYOZ010000345.1, read on the forward strand.
GGTAATAGCGTTATCAAACCCTTGGTTGATAATTGATTCGGCAATACCATCATTCTGGCGGATTTGATTGATAAATTTGTTTTCTGCTAATGTCTTTGGGCTAAGGTTACCATATCCAACAAAACAACCGAGATTATATCCCTTAGCCACCCGGCTTATTATCATCCCTTGTGGAGAGTCCTTTTGACAAGTAGTGGCAACCTGACTGTGATATTCTTTACGAATCAAGTCGAGATTATTGTAAATCAAATTTATTGCCTGTCTGACTTTACCCCCGTTGAGCATCTCACCCGGAAAAGGCATGAAAAGATCATCACGTTTGTACAAAACACCATTATACTCCTGAATCGGTGTCAATTCAGCAGCTTTCTTGATCAGTTCATCCATAAATACTTCGTTTCTGTAAAATTAGCAATTATACCACAACATCACCTCTCTGAACACTGGCACATAAAAATAAAACATAAATCCGTAATTAACAATCTTTTAACTTTCTCAGATCGCTGCTAACCTTTGGCTCCGTCAAAGTTTTTTTCATTTTTTTTGATTTTTTCTTGACTCAATTTTTTTTACAAAAAGCGCTTCCCCATATTTGTCCCGGTATTATTGTAACACGCAGACAATGAAGGACAAAGAAGTAATTACACTCAATGGGAAGGTTTTCATCTATTACAGTAATAAAGGATTAGTATTCCGCTATCCAACTGGAATTGATACTAAACAACAGAACACCCCAGAGAATCAACACATCATCCAATCACTGGTCAAGAAACAACGTGATATTATCTACCAGTACCGGATGGAGAATGGCACCAACCCATCAAGGGAGTACGTGAAAAGTAAAATGAAAGGTGAAATCCTTTCCTGTAACGCCACACTTCAAGATTACATCAAGGAGTTCATGGGTTTCAAGCAAACAGAGGTAAAACACGGGAACATCAAACAACAATCCATATTGGATTATAAGAATCTGCAAAGTTCAATATCCAACTTCGAGAAAACCACTAAAAAACAAATCCAATTGACCGGGGTGACCGAGGATATGGTCAATCGTTTCAAACTATATCTTATCAAAAAAGGGCTGAACAACAATACAATTAAGAAACGATTGAAAAGTTTCAAAATCTTCCTAAACTATTGTGAATCCAAGAAATACATGCGTTTGAATTTCGATTACTCCCGTGTAAAAATCAAAACTTATGACCCCACCATCGTCACCCTGACCGAAGATGAATTCCAGAAACTGAAGGCGTGGGAACCGGGTAAGTACCAAAAAGTGAAAGACCTCTTTGTTTTTGGAATAATGACATCAATGCGTTACTCAGATATAATCTCGGTGAGGGAACATCATATTATAAATGGTAACATCGTCAAGAAATCGGAAAAGACCGACATCCAACAGATCATCCCGTTGACTAAGTTATCCAGAGAAATTTTGGAACGATATGATTTTAACCTACAATTGTATACCACCCAATCTTATAACCGACTGTTAAAATTGATGGGGAAAGAATCCGGCATCTTCGAGAGTGAAGTGGTACTGGTGGAACAAAGGGGTAATCAAAAATTGGAAATCAAAAAACGTAAGTGGGAGTGTCTGGAATCACATACGGCTCGGAGAACTTTCATCACCCGTAGCATTGGAAAGGGTATTCCGCTGAATATCATCATGGGAATTACAGGTCACACCCGGATTGAAACTTTATCGAGGTATATGGATAAGTATACTCCAACGAATGGGTACAGGGAGTTGCTGGAAGGATAGAATCCAATTGGAAAATATTTGATGAATTTTGTGCCAGTTCCATTCTTAAACATTGGAGAAATCAATTAAGATTACATTGATGTAATAGTCCAGTTTTACAGAAAACGTCTCACTTTTGTTTTATAAATTTCCCATTCAGCACCAAATTTTTCTGATAAAAATTTTTCTTCCCCCAAAATCATTAGGTAATGTGTCGCGATACAATACAAACCAATGAAAATATTCAGAATGTTTGGAAAGAAAATGATGGAGGAAAGAGTCACCAGTAACACTCCCAAATACAGGGGATGCCTGCTGAATCGATATAATCCTGATGTTTTTAACTGTGTCCTTCTCAGGAAGACCATATCTAAGGGCGGATCCCAATCCGTAAAACGAAAGCAATAACACAACGGTTGCGACACACAACATACAAGATCCAAACCACGACATCCATAATGGAACATCCACCCAGCCAAAAAATGGAAAGATTGCTTTAAGCAACGCAAGGCCCCAACAAATAAACTGGGCGATTTTACCAGAATTGAAAAGGAATGGGTTTATTGATGGTTTTCCCCATAAACCACCCTCCTTCCCGACAATTCTAAAGATGGTAATAATATATCCGACCCCCATGACGATAAAAGCATAAATAGCAATGAGATTTGGTACAGGATGCATGTGAGTTTTTGTTGTAAAGTTAGGAACTTCTCATTGTCCTTGTATAAAGTTGAATTCCATTCCACGAGTGAATGGAACTCCCCAATGATTATCAACACATTACAACTTTTCGAGTCAAATATCCATCAAGAACTGAATCAATACATCTTTACCCGCAATAACTCGTCATTGATAATCAACGTGTTATAATATTTTCAATTCCCGTCAGGGGTATTGCTCCTGAAACCTGATAATTTCTCTCTTTCTTCTTCTTTTCTGGTGGAAAATGACCAGAACCGGAAAATTCCGGGAACCACATTCGATTTATCCGAATTTTTAGATTTCATTTTCAAAACGACACCTTTTGGCTTTTTCATGAATTAAATTTGAGGCTCATCATAAAAGACAAACTGATATGGAAAACGAAAAACATTCTTCCACAAGGGAAATCAAAACTTTTACACTATTTTACAATGGTATGTTTTTGTTAAAAGAAGAAAATGGTCTTTATCCAATTCTAATATATCCTGATGATCTTGCTTTACTCTTTCAAACCGAGGGAGCTATCAATTTGGTTGATGACGATGATTTAAATCTATTTTATGGTCATGGTTACCGGTTCTCAAAATCGACTTTGATTTGTGAAAATAGACGCGTTTGTTGTGATTACTATGACGAAGAACAAAATACGATTGGGGTAGTGCCCTGCCATGTAAAACGAATCTGACATGAACTGGTAAATGTGAAAAATGGGAACCTTCCTTTAGAGTTTGATTACAGAAGTAGGTTTGAATGTCTTTCATTCATCGATAATAAAGGTTCGTTTAACATCCTTGCTCCCAACATACCAGTAAAATCTTCCGGGGAGGAAGTTTATCGCCGGTACTTTGTTTTCCCGGATTCCCGGTTTGATCCCTCGCCACCATACAAGTTTATGATTGCTCTCAGAAAAAACGTATAAGTTAGTAAAGGTGTCGGTTTCCAGTTCCCAGCTAAACAGAATTTCGTCTTTTCTGCTAAACATCACTCCATCATCAGGTGAGTTCAATTCAATTGGTTTTCTCATGGTACTATCAGAGTCCTGATGCACAGTAATTCTGCTGGACTGATTTACCTTTTGTATCGTATTTGAATCATTCAAAGGAACGTGTTTCAGAATTGTAAACATTTCCCCGGGTCGAAATACAGAGAGAATAATGAAAATTCCGATGATTATTACTGCAATAGCACCCCAGACAAGGTAATTGGGTTTTTTGAGGATCGAATATTTCCCTTCAATTTTAGGGTTAGGTGTCTCTGCAACTATGTTTTCGGAATCAACATCACCAGCATCGTTCATCATCTCGGGAAAAGTCTTTCTAAGTCTGTATTTCCTTGCAAATTCCCTGTCCTCCCCAAGCCGCATTTCAAAATTATAAACCTCAGCAGGGGTTAACTTACCATTAATGCGCCTTTCAATAAGGTCAATATCCTCTTGGTTTGTTTCCATTCAAAACGATTAACGTTCATTCTCAGAAGGAGCCAACACCTTGTTTCCATTTTCAAAGGTATCCAATTCTTTCAAAAATCACTAAGACCAATGGGTCAAGGTGAAATCAGGACAACCTTCTTCCGGAATTTTCAAAATTAATCCCAATCACGATTTTGGTCCTTCGTATCCTTTCCAAACCAAACGCTATTTCGGTAAATAAGTTTTTGAACGACATACTTTGTCGGGTTCTAATATTATTTTTGATATGATTCAAATGATATTAACATACCGAAAATTGGGAAACATCAAATGGTACAAAAATTGCCAATAGCAGAAGATTTACAAGTAATCCTTGATTCTGACGATGTACATCTATTTCTTAAAGCAGCTGATTATTTTGTAGCTTTGCTTAGACGTGATGATATCGACATTATCGATTTTATTGATGAATCCTGCATTGGTTTGTCCGAATTGTATTATAGAAGCAGACTTCTTCCCAAGATTTCCTCAAAATATTCCACAAGCTCCGACTATGACCCTTCTTTAATTGAATGGGGATATGCAAGCACCATCGATAAGGTGGATAATCTTTTAATATTTTATGCCATAAATCCTTATCCAGATAGTGAAACAGAAGATTCCCCTTCAATTGAGAAAAAATCGTTGAGTACTGAGTTGCTGTATGTTTTTTTTGATGTTGCGGTTTGTTTGGGACATATCTCGAAAGGTACAAATGAAACTGTCGAGCAGGCATTAATAACTTTCAAATCAAGTTTCGATCGCCATTTGGGAATTAAATGTCTCAGTGTTCTTGGAGCATTTCATTATTTGAGCCTTTGGAAATCCATAAATTTGAAAACTGGTTCAACGACCTTGACATGAACCCTTTTAACAGGAGTTGAATGAGTTTGATAAAAAACGAGTAAATGGAAGAGCACATTTTTAGCTGGAGTTTAGACGGATTTGGATCGACACTATTCAGGATCAGTGAAAATGGTAAATATCGTTTCATCAACCGATATTCCACAATGGATATGGATGAAAATGATGTCTGGAGTAAAGGTAATGTTGAATATAACTCATTTGAAGATTTCTGGATGGATTTTACTGACCGGCCAATCTGGCTCCGCTATCGCCCCATTTTTGTTCACAAAGATTATAAACCGTTCTTACGGAAATTTTTTAACGACATCCCTCAGGGATCGCTAACAATGGGGGAAATATGTAGACTAAACCTGTGGCTATTTAAAATAGATTGATTGAAAAGTAAAATCTATCTCTGATTTTGCATCATCAAAAAACGCCATCAAAGTCTCTTGAATATGAATAAATACGATAAGTTGTTTATAAAACAAGCCCGTTTGGGATATTCTAACTTCATGTACCGGTATGTAAACGGTAAATAACAATGCGAGATTTCGGCAAATAAGAATGCAAGAAATCGGTAAATAAGGATGCAGAAATTCGGTAAATAAGAATGCAGGATTTCGGTAAATAAGCATGCAA
>CAIYOZ010000346.1 GCA_903927945.1 uncultured Bacteroidales bacterium
AAGACTGAGAACCTGGTATTAAGAGCCAATCATCGTGTATGGTCTGAACAAATGGAAAGGAAAATACTTAGGCTTAAACAAGAAATAAAACGACTTAAAAATGACTCACGCGGAATTTCAGAAATTAATTAAAACAATGACACTGGCCGAAAGGGCAGAGTTAGCAAGAAAAAAATATGATAATAGCAATTGATTTTGATGGTACGATAGTAGAAGATCAATTTCCTGAGGTTGGGAAGATGATACCGGGGGCTCGTGAGGCGATAAACCAACTGTATTCCGATGGTTATACGATAATAATATGGAGCTGCCGAACTGGAATAAAGAAAGCCAGGGCAATTGAATGGTTGGTAATGAATGGCATAAAATTTCATAGGTTTAATGAAAGTTGCCCTACAAACATAGCTCTTCATGGTGGAACTGATACGCGTAAAGTTTTTGCCAACCTATATATTGATGACCGGATGATTTTTAAACTTCCACCGTGGGATGAGATTTATAATTTAGTAAGAGAATTAGTGCCAACTTACGCGGATAAAGTGGGAAAGGAAGGATTCCTTTAACCCCTCCGCTTCGCTCGTCCCCTTGAAAAAAGGGGACATTAATACGGGAATAATAGAATTTAAATACTGATTAAGCATTGATAAATGACAAGGAAACACAAGTATGTAAGTGTCCGAATGAAATCTGAACAAGTTAAGGAGCTTGTTCGGCAGAACTTTGAGCCGGGACGACAGGATAAGTGTTTAACTCAGGTTTATCGTAATGTTATTAAACCGTCTACCGGAATAAGCGAACGTACATACTGGCGGTATTTAAATGAAATTGAAGCAGAGATAAAACCGGATGAGGATCCGAACCAATTGAAATTATTTGATTGACTACAAATTATACGAATTAAAACAAATTTCACGAATTTTATTGATAATTCAAAAAACTTTTATACTTTTGCCCCCGACTGTTACTTACATTCTGGGGCTAAATCCACTTAAAACTTTTTTTTAAGGCAGATAAAGCCAATGGAGGGCCAAATCGTAAGGTTTGGCGACTTATCAAGCCCCGCTTGTAAGTGACAGTCACCTCCATTGGTATTTTTATGTCTAATAATTAAATTCTTTGAACATGACTGTCAAAAAGAATGAAATGCAAGTTATGAACTTGCCGAAGGTTTTTACCTTCAATCCAACTAACCAGCCCGTCCGGGTTGAAGTAATTAACTCCCAAAATTGGTTTGTTGCCAAAGACATCTGCGATGTTCTTGACATTAAGTGGCAAGGTGACAAAACACTTGAAATTTTGCCACCTGAATGGAAAGGGGTAGGGAAACTCCCGACCCCCGGTGGAATACAGGAGTTTATATTAATCAATGAAGCTGGTTTGTATAAATTTGTATTCAGGAGCAATAAACCAACTGCTGACAAATTTACAAATTGGGTTTCAAGTGAAGTTTTACCAGCTATCCGGCGAACCGGTAAGTATGAACAGAACCCGGAGCAAAAGGCTCTGCCTACCACTAAGCGAAACCATAACCGCATAACTAAGGAGCGGATGGTATCGATACTTTCGGACGTGTGCCGGATTGATAATAGTGAGCTGCGTGCAAGTCTAACCGCTAAACTACTGGGAGGGCACGCATGAAAACAATCTATGTAAATC
>CAIYOZ010000347.1 GCA_903927945.1 uncultured Bacteroidales bacterium
AGTTTTATTTATTTATTTATTTAACAAAATGACAGAGAGCAAAGATTATTTACACAAAGTAAAAAAAACAATCATAGGTAAACCCCTGGATTTAACTGACAGCCGCACATTTAGTCACATTTCATTAATTGTATTTTTTGCCTGGGTAGGGCTAGGCTCCGATGCCTTATCTTCTTCCTGCTATGGTCCCGAAGAGATTTATAAAAATCTTTCTGTTCACACCAATCTATCGCTTATTGTCGGACTGCTGACAGCATTTACCATTTTTATTATCAGTACCAGTTATTCACAGATCATCAGGTTGTTTCCGCATGGTGGTGGGGGCTATCTGGTGGCCAGCCGCCTGATCTCTCCAAAGGTAGGTATGATATCAGGTTGTGCTTTGTTAATTGACTATGTACTGACGATCTCAATCTCCATATCGAGTGGTGCAGACGCCGTATTTAGTTTCCTTCCCTTGCCATTTCATGAATATAAGGTATTTTTCGCCGTATTTATATTGATTGTGCTGACCGTCTTGAATTTGCGGGGGGTAAAGGAATCCGTGGCTTTTCTGACTCCTATCTTTGTAATTTTTGTGCTCACCCATATTTTTCTGATTGCATATTCTTTCACTACTCATACACACGAATTGCAAACAGTAGCCGTTCAGACTACCACCGAATTCTCAAGCTCGGTGTCCCAGCTCGGGATATTTGGAACGTTGTTCTTAATCATGAAGGCCTATAGTATGGGGGCAGGTACCTACACCGGTATTGAGGCCGTGAGTAACGGTATTCCTAACTTGCGGGAACCTCGGGTAAATACTGCCATTAAAACCATGCGCCTGCTTGCATTATCGTTGGCATTAGCCGTAGTGGGCCTTATCATCGCTTATTTCCTGTTTAATGTACATTTTGTTCCCGGTAAAACCTTGAATGCTGTACTGATTGGGAATGCCATAGCACACTGGAATCCTTTCGTAGGTCAGACATTCTTATACGTAACTCTTATTTCGGAAGCCGCCTTGCTATTTGTGGCAGCTCAAACAGGTTACCTGGATGGACCCCGGGTAATGGCCAATATGGCCCACGACTACTGGTTACCCCGCAAGTTTACATTGTTGAGTGACCGTCTGGTTTCTCAGAATGGCATTGTTCTTATGGGAATAGCCGCCTTTATCGTTATCTGGTTATCAAAAGGTTCGGTAGCGTTCCTGGTGGTACTTTACAGTATAAACGTGTTCATCACGTTCACCCTATCCCAATTCGGGATGGTGAAGCATTGGTTTAATGTCCGGAAAACAGAAAAGAAATGGTTTGGGAAGCTGATGATCAATGGGATAGGTTTATTGCTCACCACATTCATTTTGATTACCGTAACTGTCATCAAATTTGAAGAAGGAGGTTGGATAACCTTGGTGATAACCACTTGCCTGGTAGGTTTATCACTGTATATTAAGAAGCATTACAATCAAATCGGGAAAGAAATCGGGAACATACAGGGTGTGATGAACACCAAGATGCCTGAGCTTGTAAATATCTTAAAAAACAAGATCAAACTGGTAAAAACTGATAAAGAAATAGATACTTCCGACTCAACAGCCGTAATCTTAGTGAATGGATATTCAGCCATTGGTCTCTATTCATTATTTTATTTGTTGAATACATTCCATAACACCTATAAAAACTTTGTGTTTGTCAGTGTGGGGATTGTCGATTCCGGCAGTTTTAACAGCAGTGAACAATTGGAACTGCTGAAGCTAAAAATCGAAGCCGATTTACAGAAATATACAACGTTGATCAAAGAATTAGGATGTCATGCAGAATACCGGTACGGGATAGGAACGGATGTTTCGGAAGAAGTATTGAAAATGGTGCCTGAGGTGTTGGAAAGATATCCTAACTCCACATTTGTGGGAGGCCAGTTAATCATTCGTGGCATGTACCGTATTTCAAGGGTTTTACACAACTTCACCATTTTCTCTATCCAACGACGGTTGTACAAACATGGCCTGACCACGATTATTATTCCTATTTCGTTGGATAAAGCTATAGAAGTGATCAATGTAACGAATGCAAAAGTCAGTGTTGATTCGGTGATCTCTATTAAGAATTAAGTTACATGTTCCGTGTTCCGTGTTCCGTGTTCCGTGTTACAGGTGCTAAGGAGTAATCTCAGCAATAAATTTTCTACATTATATCGTAAAAGTGAAAGGGATGGTATTTTATACTGTCCCTTTCACTTTTTATTTGCATTGTCTGCCTTCCTATTGAACTCTGAACTCTTAAACTCTTCAACGTGGAACTCTTCAAACTCTCAAACTCTTCAACGTGGAACACGGAACACCGAACACGGAACACGGAACTCTTCAAACTCTTCAAACTCTCCAAACTCCTCAACCTTTATTTCCTAAACATATCAAAACAACTTGCAACCTTTCCATTTTGGTATTGTTATAATATTAAATTCTATTAGCAATCTTTCGGTATTCTATTGATATATTGATTGTTAACACATTCCCTCTCTTATTGGCACAACTTTCGCCTAATGTCTTGTTGAAAATAGTATCGTAACAATTTAAATAATCAAAAATTATGAGCAGCCTGTTATCCATCATTTTTTATTGCCTGAGCGGCTTGTTCTGCTTCTGGCTTTTCTTCAAATGTGTCAATTGGTTTGACAAAATCTAAGTTCACGAGACGCAAACGCGGAACGCGGAACTCTTCAAACTCTTCAAACTTTTAAACTTTTAAACTTCACCCACTATGTATCCAGCACTTTTTATCATGGGTCTCGCTATCTTCGGATATTTGATGTACGTACTGATCAAACCCGAAAAGTTTTAAACAACAAATACAACAAAAATGAATACAGAACTATTAGGCAACGCGTTGCAGATTATCCTGATGGTGGTGTTAAGCTATCCGTTAGGAAAACACATCGCCAAGGTATATAAAGGAGAAAAGAATCTGATGGATTTTATGGCTCCTGTTGAAAAATGGATTTATAAGCTTAGCGGAATAGACCCTTCCGAAGAAATGGGTTGGAAGCGATTCCTGAAGGTGTTTCTTACCCTGAATTTATTTTGGTTCATTTGGGGATTCATACTGCTGGTAACCCAGAAGTGGTTACCATTGAATCCTGATGGTAATGGAAATCAAAGTCCTCATTTGGCATTCAACACGATTGCCAGTTTTATAGCCAATTGCAACCTGCAGGATTATAGCGGTGAAAGTGGCCTGACCTATTTCACGCAAGTCTACATGGTCATGTTTTTCCAGTTTGCATCAGCTGCCGTGGGAATGGCAGCCATGGCGGGAGTTCTGAAAGCTATTGCTTCCAAAAGTTCCAAGACCATCGGTAACTTCTGGTACTACCTGGTTCGAAGTGTGACCCGAATATTACTACCACTATCCATGATGGTGAGCCTGTTCTTTATATTGCAGGGCATGCCCATGACATTCGAAGGAAAAATGCATATTAAGACACTCGAAGGAATCGACCAGGCCATATCGCAGGGTCCCGTGGCAGTGATCGTATCGATCAAGCAGCTGGGTACTAACGGAGGAGGATTCTTCGGCGTCAACTCAACTCACCCCCTGGAAAATCCGAATTACCTGACCAATCTTGTGGAATCCATATCCATATTACTGATCCCAATGGCCATGATCTTTGCCTTAGGATTCTATCTGAAAAAGAGAAAACTTAGTTTCATTATCTTCGGGGTTATGTTTTTTGCTTTCATTGTTTCAACCTCTATCAACGTGCACGAGGAGATGAACGGGAATCCCCGAATAACCGCCATGGGCATTGACCAGCACCAGGGAGCTATGGAAGGAAAGGAAGTCAGGCTGGGTGCTGCTGCTACTGCCCTGTGGAGCTCAGCTACTACAGTCACCTCCAATGGATCGGTAAACGGCATGCACGACAGCCTGATGCCTCTCTCGGGAGCAGTCACGTTGCTCAACATGCAGATTAATGCATGGTTTGGTGGTGTCGGTGTTGGATTCTTAAACTATTATGCCTTTATCATTATTGCTGTATTTATCAGTGGCATGATGATCGGGCGCACCCCTGAATTCCTGGGCAAGAAGGTAGAAGCAAAGGAAATGAAAATAGCCACCCTGGTGGTGTTGTTGCATCCATTGCTCATTCTGTTGGGAACGGCCATTTCATCGTTCATGTTCGTGCATGCACCAGCATTCGTGGCCAAAGAAGGCGGATGGCTGGCGAACCCAGGCTATCACGGGTTGAGTGAAATGTTTTATCAGTTCACCTCCTCGGCTGCCAACAATGGATCGGGGTTCGAGGGACTGGGCGATAATACCCCATTCTGGAACTATTCTGCCGGATTAGTCATTCTCTTCGGCCGGTTCTTCCCAATCATCGGCCAGGTAGCTATTGCCGGATTACTGGCAGAAAAGAAATTCATTCCTTCTTCGGCAGGTACGCTTGAAACCGATACGGTTACCTTTGGAGTCATGACCTTTGCTGTGATTTTTATCATTGCTGCCCTGTCATTTTTCCCGGCACACGCCCTGAGTACCATTGCAGAATATTTAAGTATGTAAGAACCCCTAACCCCTGAAGGGGGATAAGAAAATAAGACAATAAAAAAAGAACCCCTGACCTCTAAAGGGGGATAATACAGAAAAAAAAATGAAAAGAGATAAATCAACTTCCTTATTTCCTAAGGAACAAGTAAAAGAAAGTTTAAGCCATTCGTTCAGGAAGCTGGACCCACGGATGATGATCAAAAACCCGGTCATGTTTACGGTAGAGATTGTGACTTTCGCTATGTTTTTCGTCAGCATTTATTCAGTATTTAATATCAATCAAGGAACATTTGCCTATAACTTTACGGTATTTATCATCCTGTTCATTACCCTGCTGTTTGCCAATTTTGCCGAAGCCATTGCCGAAGCACGGGGCAAAGCACAGGCCGACAGCTTGAAAAAGACCCGATCGGAGACTCCAGCAAAGCTCATTGTGGGTGGTAAGATTGAAATGATCAGCAGTTCCGAACTCAAAAAAGGTGATATCTTCGAATGTGAAGCAGGCGATACTATTCCTTCGGATGGAGAGATTGTAGAAGGGCTGGCTTCCATTGACGAAAGTGCCATTACAGGTGAGAGTGCTCCGGTAATCCGTGAGTCGGGGGGTGATAAGAGCTCGGTAACGGGTGGAACAAAAGTACTGTCCGACTCCATTCGGGTCATGGTCACAACCCAACCGGGCGAGAGTTTTCTGGATAAGATGATTGCTTTGGTGGAGGGTGCTTCCCGTAAGAAGACACCCAATGAAATAGCCCTGACGATCCTGTTGGCAGGCTTCACCCTGGTATTTGTCATTGTGTGTATGACCCTGATCCCGTTAGCCGATTATACGGGCACCGTAATTACCATTGCATCCGTGATTTCCTTATTCGTTTGCCTGATCCCGACAACCATTGGCGGATTGCTTTCTGCTATTGGAATTGCCGGAATGGACCGTGCATTACGGGCCAATGTAATTACCAAATCGGGAAAAGCGGTGGAAACAGCCGGAGATATCGATACCTTGCTGCTGGATAAGACCGGTACCATTACCATCGGGAATCGCAGGGCCACGAACCTGTATCCGGCCACCGGAGTTGATCCCGATGAATTTATCCGTTATTGTCAGTTATCTTCATTGGCCGATGACACACCGGAGGGGAAGTCGATCATTGAACTGGTATACGAGAATAAGGCACACATCCACAGTCAGGATTTACCCAAAGTACGATCCATCAAATTCACGGCCGAAACCAAAAGCAGTGGAGTCGATCTGGCTGATGGTACTGAAGTACGTAAAGGAGCCTTTGATTCGATCCGAAAACTGGCAGAAGCTGCCGGTAATTCTTTTCCAAAAGAGATTGAGGATTTCATTCAAACCATTTCCAGCAATGGCGGAACACCACTGGTCGTTTCGGTGAATAAGAAAGTGGTCGGAATCATTGAATTGCAGGACATCATCAAACCTGGTATCCGCGAACGTTTCGAACGGTTACGCAAAATGGGCGTACGCACGGTCATGGTCACCGGTGATAATCCATTGACGGCAAAGTACATTGCCAACGTAGCAGGCGTGGATGACTTCATTGCGGAAGCCAAACCCGAGGATAAGATGGATTACATCAAAAAAGAACAGGATAAAGGCAAGCTGATCGCCATGATGGGTGACGGTACCAATGATGCCCCTGCCCTCGCCCAGGCAAATGTGGGAGTGGCCATGAACAGTGGAACCCAGGCAGCCAAGGAAGCTGGCAATATGGTCGATCTGGACAATGATCCGACTAAACTGATTGAGATCGTTGAAATAGGAAAACAATTGCTCATGACCCGCGGCACCCTGACTGCGTTCTCTATAGCCAATGATGTGGCTAAATACTTTGCCATTGTCCCTGCCCTCTTTATGGTTTCGATACCTGCACTGGCAGCCATGAATATCATGAAGTTGCACAGTCCTGAATCCGCTATTCTGAGTGCTGTGATCTTCAATGCGCTTATCATCCCGGCATTGATCCCGTTGGCATTAAGAGGAGTGAAATACAAACCCATTGGAGCCTCAGCATTGCTTCGCCGCAACCTGTTGATTTATGGGTTTGGTGGTGTCATTACCCCGTTCCTGGGCATTAAGTTGATCGATTTATTTGTTAGTTTATTCTTTTAAAATCATATTCTTATGAAATCAGATTTTTTCAAATCACTGAAAATTACGCTTGTTTTTTGTGTGATATTTTCTATCTTTGCGCTGATTCTATGGGCATTCGCCCATGCATTCAGTCCGAATAAAGGTCAGGTAGAAATCGTAACCTTACATGGTAAAGTGGTCGGGGCCGATAATGTGGGTCAGGCGTTCCACAAAGATGTCTACTTTTGGGGACGCCCTTCGGCTGCCAATTATCAGGCAGATGCATCCTCCGGAAGTAACAAGGGACCTACCAATGAGGCCTATCTGAAAGACGTGAAAGGGCGCATTGATACTTTTTTGCTGAATCACCCCTATTTGAAACGGAGTGAAGTACCGGCAGAAATGGTCACTGCCAGCGGATCGGGACTGGATCCTGACATTACACCCCAGAGTGCCTATGTTCAGGTGGGACGGGTGGCAAAAGCACGTGGTATGAATGACGAGGCTGTGAAAGCCATTGTTGATAAGCAAATTGAAAAACCTTTATTGGGACTTTTTGGACCTCCAAAAGTAAACGTTTTAAAACTTAACGTGTCATTGGATAAGGCCTTAAGGCCTAACGGAAACTAACCTGGTTTTACTTCAATGAAGTAAGGAGCCATTTTTCAAATTCTACCCCTTTCAGTTGAATGATAAAAAAACAATGAGTGAACCAATTCTCTGTCAAGACTAACGATCTATTCTCCTATTTTGGTGCTCATTGTTTTTCCTCATTTATTTATTGTCCAAACAAGGATTTCCACTATTGATTTTAAAATAAGTATGGAAAAATTATTTATTATTGGTGTAGTCATAAGCAAAAAGAAGTTAACCTTTTGCTTGATTTCTCAGGACAAAATACTCAAAAAAGGAGAAATAGCCAATGAGTCAACAGCAATCAGATTAACCATCAGTTTATTATTACAGGAATTTGATTTATCAAACGAGCAAATATTGATTTGTGCGGAACATACCGGTCAATTCAACTATCCGCTGATCTATACCTGTGAATCGGAAAAGTATACACTTTGGTTAGAAAATCCGACGCGGATCAAGTTTTATTGCACTGGTCTTCAACAGAGGAAGGATTATCGGTTAAATTCGAAACAAATAGCCGTCTATGCTTCCCGGAATGTCAATAAAACAACCATGTACCGTCAACCTGAATCGGAACTGGAAAACCTGAAGCAATTGTACCAGGAATTAAATATGCTGGAAGTCGACAGCGATAAAATGCATTCAAAATTAGTTGAGCAAAAGAATTACATGTCCGAAGAAGTCTTTAATGATAATGCAAAACGACTGATCATCTTATTAAAAGGGTTGCACGAAGCGATCAAGAGTGTCGAAAACGAAATTAATCGTATCTTTGCCAACAATAGTTTTTTAGCACGACAACTGGAATTGTTAACCAGCATTGAAGGAGTTGACAGTAAAATTGCCTTAAAAATGATGGTCGAAACGGATGCATTTACCCGGTATGAAAATTGCCGCCAGTTTTGTTCGCATATCGGAATAGCTCCTATACATAAACTGACAGACAATCCTCATAAAGCACTCAATGTAAATTCGAAATTTGATAAAGGAATTAAAACTCTTTTAAACCTGACAGCGTTATCAATAGTGAAGAAAAATGACAGTGAACTAAAAAATTATTTTGTTCGTAAAGTCAAAGAAGGGAAAGATGAAAAGGTTGTGATCAACGCAATTCGGGTTAAACTAGTTGCCCGCATGTTTGCAGTCGTTAAAAATAATCAAAAATACCAACCAATCAAAGAGTAAGAATAACCTGATATCAAAACAAACAATAAACCAATATTAATCCATTAACTGTTTTGCCATTAAGCTGAACTTTATTCCGATATCCCTGAAATGAATCAGGTTTGTCGGATTATTCATTCATGGTTATTTACCAAAAAAAAATATGAGCAGAGAAGAAAACGCTTTACATTTTCTGGATTTAATAAAGAAGTCAAGGAAAGGGAAATTCAAGATCTACATAGGCATGATTGCCGGGGTGGGTAAATCGTACCGAATGTTACAGGAAGCACATGACCTGCTACTCACCGGAGTTGACGTACAAATCGGATTTATTGAATCGCATGGACGGAAAGAGACGGAAGCCCTGGTCACAGGATTAAAGGTTATTCCGCGCCGGGTGATATTTTATAAAGGGAAAGAGCTCGAAGAGATGGACCTGGACGCCATCATCCGGATTCACCCCGAGATCGTGATTGTGGATGAACTGGCTCATACCAATGTCGAAGGGAGCAGGCATGAAAAACGCTGGCAGGACGTGGCTGAGTTACTGGAAGAAGGCATCAACGTGATTTCTGCTGTCAATATCCAGCACATAGAAAGTCTGAATGAGCAGGTGCAGGAGATTACGAATATCGATGTGAAAGAACGAATCCCTGACAGCGTCCTGGGGCTGGCCGATGAGGTGGTGAACATTGACCTGACTTCCGAAGAACTGGTGGCACGACTCAAGGCGGGGAAAATATACCAACCTGAGAAGGTAAAATTGGCGTTGGATAATTTTTTCAAGACCGAGCATATCCTGCAACTCCGTGAACTAGCCCTCAAAGAAGTGGCTATGCGATTAGGGAAGAAGGTAGAAAACGAATTTTCAGCGGACATGTCACACATCCATCATGAGCGTTTCCTGGCTTGCATCACTGCCAATGAGAAGACGCCCCGGAAAGTGATCCGTAAGACAGCCAGGTTAGCAACCCACTACAATACCAATTTTCTTGTATTGTATGTCCAGACACCCGGTGAAAGTGCCGATAGGATTCCCTTAGCTGATCAGCGGTATTTGTCGAATCACTTCAAGCTGGCCACTGAACTCGGGGCTGAAGTGATTCAGGTGCAGTCATCGGATATTATCGGAAGCATTATTGCAGTTTGCAAAGAACGGCAGATCACCACCATTTGTATGGGACAGCCGGCCTTTAAGATCCCGCAGATTTTCTTTTCCATCTCACAATATAAAAAACTGATTGACTATATGGCACAAGGTAAGATTGATTTAATAATAGTCTCGTAGAAGAGGTAAGAGGTAAGGAGTAAGCATCGAGGAATGAGGAGTGAGAAATGAGAGTAAGAAAGAAGTAAAGATCATTTCCGACCAACCGCTTTTTTCGCGGTTTGTCGGATAGGAAATTACATTACACTATATTTTATAACTTTTCAAACTCTTAAACGTAAAACATGGAACGCGGAACGCGGAACACGAAACACGAAACAATCTGCCCCAAGCCTCTGAAGAGGCTGTGTTAAAACTCTAATTGAAAAATGATAATGCTTTCAAATTGAAACATGAAGTTGAAATAAGGTAATAAGGTTAAGATACTTTTGCTTTTTTTCTACTAAGGTTGACAAACAAAAATAAGGTTTATACTTCAAAACCTTATTTTTAAGGTATTAAACCTTAGTAGAAAACCAATGAACCACTAACTCTAACCTTATTACCTTATTCAAAAAATGTATTAACTATCAATTCGTAAGTAACAAAAACACAGAACACGGAACACGGAACACGGAACACGGAACACAGAACACGGAACACAGAACGCGGAACTCTTACTCTTAACTTTTCAAACTCTTAAACTTTTCAAACTCTTAAACTTTTAAACTTTTAA
>CAIYOZ010000348.1 GCA_903927945.1 uncultured Bacteroidales bacterium
CTCCTGCTGCTGCACCGGCTACTACTCCTAAAACTAATTTTCCTGTACTCATAATGTTGTTGTTTTTTTGAGAATAAATACTTAATACTTATTTGATTACTACAAAAGTAAGGCTAACTATAAGCTTTTCAGTTACATAATTCCTTGAAAGAATTGCACAATTCACACCTACCGGATATGTTTGTTTATTTTTTTTATAAAAACACAAAATCCTCAATGGGTTGTAAATATCAATTCGACCTTAACTATCCTTCCAATATGTGAGAAAAAAGATTAAAGGATTTGTTCTTCTGGGCTATATCTAATTTGATTTCTGAAAAGAAAGGAATCTCTGTTTCGTTATGATTTATAGACTCTTTTTTGATGATAGTAGAGAATGAAATATAATCACGTACATCGAGGATGAACGGAAATTTCTGTCTGTTAATTTCTGACTTTTTCATGTTATTTATAGTATTATAGTTTTTATTTATTGCCAAGCTTTGAGCTTAAAATTGTTCATGTAGATCTTAATGAACCTTCCTTTTTCTAT
Organism: uncultured Bacteroidales bacterium; assembly: GCA_903927945.1. Classification (GTDB taxonomy): domain Bacteria; phylum Bacteroidota; class Bacteroidia; order Bacteroidales; family Paludibacteraceae; genus Paludibacter. The sequence continues at coordinate 533 of CAIYOZ010000348.1, forward strand.
TCAATTAAATCAGTTTCCTTGAGTGACAAATTTAGGGCATTCAACCGCCAAAAAAGTTATATTATATTCAGTAATTGTTATAAAATTCACACATTCTCAGGATACTAAAAGTATATAACAACCAACTACCAACTACCAATTTCATAAAAAAAATAACCCTTTCTAATTGTCGTTTGACTTTTAGAACGGGTTACATTTTAGGATTTTTTTAAATAACTCCAGGATCAACCTGTTTTTTCATGAGTTATTTACATTTGACAATTTAAATGATTCAGTGTTAAACAGTGATGGGCTTACTTTTTTCAAGTCGTTTCGCTGCTTTTTCTGCCCGTTTTTCTTTTAGATTCTTTGCGGGTGTTTTTTTGTCAGACTTTTCTTTTCCTTCTTTTTCTTTCGACATAATCGTACAATTTTAATATTTTTGAATAAACTGGTTTATTCAAACTAATTCAGCCATTGGGTTTTATCAATGAATGGCAATACCAATTGTTGAAATTCCGGTGGAGAGATCAAGGAACGCTCCTATGTTCTTGTTAAACCGATATTCTGTACCTAAATGGAAATCCACATATAATGGATTCGCGGCGGTATAATATGATCTGTCACCATAATAGTCGGCATTCCAGGTAGTACTAACAAGTGCTACGCCCAGTGATGCGCCTACATAAAAGTTCCAATGTGGATTGGCATGTAATAATTGATCCAGGTAATATGAACCTTTAACTCCAATTGGGGTAACCCAGGTTGTGTAGTTAGGATCAGAATAGGAATACAAGGTAATAAACGGAGCTAACGTGAAATTTTTAGCTACCTGAAATTCATAGTTGACGTTAAAAGCTGCCAATGTATGACCATTATAACCATAATCATAATAACCAGAATACCCACCAACTCCTAATCCAATATTCAACGTGTGACCGTAATTATCATACGAATGATTTTTATACTGTGCTGATAAACTTGTACCCACCATAAGCAGGATCATTGCAACTGTAACTGTTAATACTTTCATTTTTTTTTATTTATTAATTAATACTATTTATTTTCTGTTTCCATTATCATGACCTTCATTCTTGTTCTTGTCATTGCCACGGTTATTTTGTGGACCTTTTGCATTTCCTCGTTCTTGTTGATGATTATTCTTACCGATATTTCTATCGACTCCTCTATCATTTCCATGATTATACCTGTTCTGTTGATAAACTTCATGTCCTCTACCGCGGTTGTCATGTCTTTCACCGATATTGTGTTGTTCACGTCCACGGTAACCCTTGCCATAACTCATTCTGTTTTCCCGGAAGTGCATATAAGGTGTATTTCCATGGTAGCCATTCATGGTCACTTTATATCCATGGTATAAATCATACCCTCTGTATCGGGCTGGTAATTCACGGCTATGAATCCATCTGCTTCCCATAGGGTATACAAACATCGAAGTCTGAACATCATAATAGCATTCGATGTCCGGCAGATAATAATATCGTACATCATTATAACCGGCCGGTCCCCATGCTGGAGGGGTGCCTACATTCACTCTGACTGATAATTGACCATACGTCGTACCGGCGAGCATTAGCATCATTCCAAATACAATTAATTTAAATGTTTTCATTTTGTTTTGTTTTAATATATGAATTACTTTTCACTATGCAAAGGTGCGGCCTTTACGGTAGGTGTGCATTACACAATTAATGATATAAGTTACATCATTCACACATAGTCCTATAAAATTAACTATTTTTTTACATCTAATCTGCAAACAAAACGAATACAATATCCTGTTTATTAAGTTATTAATTGATCAAAATTCCTGAAAAATGAAATATTTAGAAATAAATAATTTACTTGGTTTTATCTATTACACTTCTAATTTGAACATTATAAATCAAAACTCAACATTTCCAACCCAATATAATGTTTAAAATAAGTTTCTGGAAATTATTTGAGTGAACCATATCTTAATCCTTATTGTTTAATGTGACAAACAAAGTACTTTAGATGAGCGGGATTCAAATTTCGTTGGTAAAGTTGAAAATTTAAATGGAAGTAAATAGTGATTAATTATAACACATGGTTGTATCAGGAAAATATATCTGTAAGAGGTTGTAGGCTTCAGAATATAATTTCAAAATTGATTTGTAAATTTTGAAATAGCAGGTGTAACCATGTGTTTTTTTAAATTTAAATTTCCTCAAAAAATAAGATGTATATAAAGAAAGAAATCCTCAGTCTGATGGCTGAAGATTTCTTTCTTTAATTTAAGGAATGATTTGTGATTATTTTATATTATTCGATTGTATGGCGTTAGTCAGTGCAACAGTTCCATTGATTCCTCCCAATCCCATAGTTTCAACCGCAGTGCTGGGTACAATGACGATGGTGGAATTTGTTTTCAAACCTTCGTAGAGCATATTCATGGCACGCAAATGAAATGCTGTCGGGTTATCGGCGTAACTTTTAGATGCTTCATTGAACATTTCAGCAATTTGCCGTTCGGAATCCCCTAATATCACCCTGGCTTGACGTTCCCGTTCAGCTTGTGCCTGCATTGACATAGCAGCTTCCAGTCCTTGAGGAATAAGTACATCCTTTACCTCTACCGAGATAACGTTAATACCCCAGGGTTCCGTACGCTCATCAATGATAGCCTGCAACAAACTACTTATTTTGTCACGTCCTTCCAGCATATCAGCCAACAAGGTCTTTCCTATTACATCACGAAGAGCCGTCTGGGAAGCCCAGCTTATAGCACTGTAAAAATCAGCTACATCCAATGCTGCTTTCCGGGGATCAACCACTTTCCAGAAAAGGACAGCATCCACATCCACCGGAACAGTATCCTTTGTCAAGGTCTTTTCTGCCTTGAAGGACGTGCTGATAACCCGGATATCGATCCAGTAGGGTATGTAGTCAATGATGGGAATTATAAAAAAGATGCCTGGTCCCTGAAGTGATTCATATTTTCCTAAACGAAGTACAACAGCCCTGCTCCATTGATTGGCAACTTTCGTGGACCAGGCTAGTAAGGCAGCTATGACTGCAAAGACAATTTCGATGGTTGTACTGGAAGTTGATGCCAACTCACCATTAATTGCAAATGCCATTCCAAAACCAATTAATACAACTACCACGAAGACTAAGGTTGCAATAGAGCTTACATTTTTCATTTTGTTTAAAATTAAGGGGTTATAGATAATAAACGAAATTACAATGTATGAATGCAGATACTGGATTTGTCTTTCAAAATGGTTATTCGAAATCATTTAACCATTTTGTTCGATTCTATATTAATAACAATTTCGTTAATGAATATGTTTATTGATTATCACTTATCACTCTGATTTAAACTATCATAGGAACTTCCATAACAAGCAATCTGACGTCGGTGTTGGCTGTAATTTCTATTTCATCCGTTTCGCTAACCCCAAATCCATCCCTACTGTTCAATCGTTGTCCTGCAATCGTTGCATCGCCTTCTATGACAAAGAAATAGACTCCGTTTTTTTCTGTCTTCACGTGGTATTTCCCAGTCCATCCTTCAGATAATTCACCGATATGGAACCATGCTTGTTGGTGAATCCATACACCTTGGTCATTCGGATTGGGTGATAGGATCTGACTTAACTCATCAGGTTTTGAAATGTCGTTGATGGAGATTTGGTCGTACCTTGGTGTAACATTCTTTTTATTCGGAAGAATCCATATTTGCAAAAACTGAACTTCCTTGTCCTTGTTTTTATTAAATTCACTGTGGAAAATACCTGTTCCCGCACTCATCACCTGAATTTCACCACTGGTAATCACCCCGTGATTGCCCATACTGTCTTTGTGCTCCAGGTCCCCGAAGAGAGGAATTGATACTATTTCCATGTTGTCGTGTGGATGAGTGCCAAAGCCTTCACCTGCCGCAACACGGTCGTCATTAAGAACCCGCAGAGCACCAAAATGAACCCTCTCAGGATTATAATAATTGGCAAAACTAAAGGTGTGGTGTGAATCAAGCCATCCATGATTTGCATGACCACGGGTCTCTGCTTTATGCAATATTGTTTTCATTGTCTTTTGTTTTAATTTATTTATACTCTTGATTTTTCAGATTACAAAGGTACAGTGATAAGAAATCCCATGAAGTAATGAAATCAGGTGATTAAGTGCAAAAATCAGAACTGGTGTGCCGAAATACGAAACTCGGAAGGTGTTTGACCGGTTATTTTCTTGAAGAAGTTGTTGAAATGAGCCGGTTCTTCAAATCCAAGTTCAAAGGCCAGTTCTTTATTGCTGATCGTACTGAACAACAACGATCGCTTTGCTTCTATAATCAGTTTGCTTTGAATGTGTTCCTTAGCTGATTTTCCCGTGAGGTTTTTGACTGTTTTATTGAGGTAATCACTTGTTACAGCCATTTCTTCAGCAAAATCCGATACCATATGGGTGGTAGCATATCGTTGGTTTAATATTCTTTTGAACGATCGAAGAATATGATTGCTCGTTTCAATGAGTTGGGGATTATTACTTTTATTCAAGTTGCAACGGTTATTACTCTGTATCAGGAATAATTTAACCAGCGAACCTACTGCCTCCAGTGTATACGATTCAAGTGTTCCGGAAAAGTATATCATCTGGTTGATTAGGTTTTGATATACCGGCAGGTCAACAGGGGTGACAGGCAGCGGAGGTGATTCCCCGTAATCATTGAAAAGATAAATGTCTTCTACCAGTTTACCTGGAATAGAATTTGCAATCAGAAATTCTTCGGTAAATGTAATGACCCAACCTACAGGTTCTTCCTCCAGCACCAGCTGATGCATCTGTCCCGGTTGAATAAAAAAGAGAGTGAGGTCTTCGATTGCATATTCAGTAAAATCCACCAAATGTAACCCTTTCCCTCTTTCAATAAAAATAATGGAATAATATTCATGCCGGTGGGGGCTGTCAGGCTCACCGTGGGCTTTCCGGTATATTTCCTCCATCCGTTTAATCTCAAACTCCTGAAGATTCGCTGAATGTGCTGTGAATGTGTAGGTCTTTATGTCTTTATGGATTGAGTTCATGACTGTAAAGATAAATGATATTAAAAAGAACCAATACACATTTTGTTCAACACTTAACTAACAAAAATACAACTGAAAACGTATGATACTTTAAATAAGTATCTTTTTAGATTAACTGCCGACTATCAACAATAAACTCTCATGAAAAAAAATGAGCCCCATAGGTACAATAGAATACAATAAATATAAAATCATCAATTTATGTGTTGCTATAAACTTATTCAGGGACCCGCGATTTCCATATCGCATTTCTTACAGTTTTTGGTTCCAAAGGTGGAATTAGAGGCTCTTATCTAACTAAAAAAATAAGATACTTTATCTCTTAATAAGTTAATCCCCTAAAGGGGAAATTGTTTGAAGGTTGAGCATTGTTTCTATTGATATTTATCTCCTAACGGAGAAAAGAATTGGGTTGATTTAATCCACCTGTTTTTCGAAATTCCCGAAGGGAATTAATGTCAATAGAAACAATCATCAGCTAACCAATTATTCCCCATAGGGATTAATTGGTTCATTTATTAGATTAGATTCTTTAGTCCAGTATTTCTGGACTGGTATGCTACCGACTAAAAACTATAAACTACTTACCAGGATTAATCCTCCATTTTTACTTTCATGGAATCCCATACGAAGTAACCGATCAGTGCACCGTACATGACCAGGGCCAACCATTGGGCTCCGTTACTATCCACCCATTGGTCACTCATCAGATTAATGCCTCCAAAACGCAACGCAGCGCTCACCACGCCCATTAACGCACCCCCGGCGATAAATCCCGAGGCAAGAAGTGTCCCTTTCTCCTGACGGGCCGTGTTCAGTTCTTTATGTCTGCTGCGTGAAGAAACATACCAGGCTATGGCCCCACCGATAATAAGGGGTGTATTCAGCTCGAGTGGAATGAACATACCCAGGGCAAAAGCCAGAGCTGATATATTGAAATAAGTTAGGATCAACGAAATCACAGCTCCGATAGCATAAAGATACCAGGGTGCAGCCACACCTGACATCAGGGGCTCAATCACCGCAGCCATAGCGTTTGCCTGAGGAGCCACCAAGGCACCATCACCGGTAAAGCCATAGGTTTTATTAAGTATCATGATCACCCCACCCACAGTCGCTGCAGATACAAGGGTACCCAGAAATTTCCAGGTTTCCTGCTTAGCAGGGGTTGTCCCGATCCAGTATCCGATCTTCAGGTCGGTTATGAAGCCTCCTGCCATCGAAAGTGCCGTACATACCACACCGCCGATGACTAGTGCAGCCACCATGCCGGTCGTTCCTTTCAATCCCACTGCGACCATGATTACCGAGGCAAGTATCAGCGTCATAAGGGTCATCCCCGAGACAGGGTTCGTTCCCACTATGGCAATGGCATTCGCTGCCACTGTTGTGAAAAGGAAGGCGATCACCGCCACCACAATGATTCCTACCACCGCATGGATTAAATTATGTACCACCCCGAAATAGAAAAATATAAAAGTCGCCATCAGGGCTATGATAACTCCAATTACGATTATTTTCATCGAAATATCCCGTTGAGTACGTTTTACTTCTTCACTTATCATTGGTCCTTTCCCCTTAAACTCACTCGAGGCTAGCCCAATGGCACTCGTAATGATGCCTCTTGACTTAATAATTCCTATGACCCCCGCCATGGCAATACCCCCAATCCCAATGTGACGGGCAAAAGTTTTAAAAATAACTTCGGGCGTTGCATCAGCAAGCAACCCTGTAAATCCGGGGTTCAATACATGCAACAGGCTATCGTTCATCAAGGGCAGTACGGGCACAAACACAAACCAGATCAGGGCTGAACCTGCGCAGATGATAGCGGCATATTTTAATCCCACGATATAACCCAGTCCTAACACGGCAGCACCTATATTCACTTTAAAGACCATTTTAGCTTTATCGGCTATAGCAGTACCTAACGGAAGCACACGGGAGGTAAAAGTCTCAGACCAGGTGCCAAAGGTAGCCACAATAAAATCGTATAAGCCACCAATGATTCCAGCTACAATCAATGGTCTTGCCTGGTCGCCTCCTTTTTCACCGGAGACCAGTACCTGGGTGGTAGCAGTAGCCTCGGGGAATGGATATTTTCCGTGCATGTCGGAGACAAAAAACTTACGGAATGGTATCAGGAAAAGAATACCAAGTACTCCTCCCAATAGCGATGAGAGGAACACCTGCATAAAGCTCACGGTAATTCCTGGATATTTTGCCTGAAGGATATACAATGCCGGCAAGGTAAAAATTGCACCTGCCACCACGACACCTGAACTGGCACCTATAGATTGGATAATGACATTTTCGCCCAACGCATTTTTACGCTTGGAAGCTGTGGATAGTCCAACGGCAATGATAGCTATCGGTATGGCGGCCTCAAACACCTGCCCTACCTTTAATCCCAGATAGGCTGCTGCGGCAGAGAATAGAACAGCCATGACAAGTCCCCAGGATACAGACCTCGTGTTGACTTCCGGATAATTTTTGTCGGGTGAAAGTAACGGTTTGTATTCCTCCCCTTCCTGTAACTCCCGTGATGCATTCTCGGGTAAACCTGTAATCTTTTCTTCCATTTTTTATTTTGTAATTCGTTGATTGGTTAATTGGTTAATTGGTTGATTGGTTAATGGGTTATTGGGTTATTGGGTTAATTGGTTGATGGGTTAATTGGTTGATTGGTTAATTGGTTAATTGGTTAATTGGTAGACGTGGTGATTGGGTGATTGGTTGAATTGTTGATTGATTGAATTGATTGAGTTGATTGAGTTGATTGAGTTGATTGAGTTCAGTTCAAAGCAAAACCGAACGTGGGAACTATTAACTCTTCAAAC
>CAIYOZ010000349.1 GCA_903927945.1 uncultured Bacteroidales bacterium
TATACATTCAAATGGGTGCTAACTTTATTGTTGGTCCACTGTTCAACCCGGAAGTAGCTAAAGTAGCTAATCGCCGGTTGATTCCTTATGCTCCCGGCTGTGGTTCAGTTACCGAAGTGGGTTTCGCTCAGGAAGCAGGTTGCGATATCTGTAAAGTATTCCCTGGCGATGTATTGGGAACAGGCTTTGTAAAAGGGCTGAAAGCTCCAATGCCATGGTCGAACCTGATGGTGACCGGTGGTGTAAAACCCGAAGAAGCTAATCTGAAAAGCTGGTTCGATGCTGGTGTAACTTGTGTTGGTATGGGTTCAAATCTTTTCCCCTGCCGACATGATGAAAGCCGGTGATTGGGCAGGTATTACCAAACTCTGTAGCGATGCACTGGCTATAATTCAAAAAGTAAGAAAATAGGTGACAGTTGATAATTTCTACTCAAAAGAAATTTATCATTATCCATCTATCATTAACCATTTACCATTTATCATTAACCCTTAAATAAAAATTCAATGTCACAATCAACAGCAGAGAAAATGACGAGTTACCGTTGGACCATCGTCAGTTTACTTCTTTTTTCCACAACAATCAATTACATGGATCGAAATGTAATCGGTTATCTGAAAGATTATTTTTGTTCTACCGATGGTTTTGGATGGTCATCGACTGATTTTTCCATCTTAACTTCTGTATTTACTGCATTTTATGCCGGTTTTACTTTGTTTGCCGGATTTATTATCGACAAAATCGGAACAAAAATCGGACTGGCAGCTTCGCTTATTGTATGGTCAATTGCCGGTATGGCAAGCGCATTTATGGGAAAAAGTCTTTTTGGTCAGATTGCTGCACGTGGCATTTTCGGTGCCGGTGAATCGGGCAACTTTCCCGCTTCTATTAAAACAGTAGCTGAATGGTTTCCAAAAAAAGAACGTGCTTTAGCTACCGGTATTTTCAATTCAGGTTCCAATATGGGTGCCATGATTTGTGCGCTGATTATTCCGGTTATTTTGGCTGCATGGAATCCTAACGAAGGTAACGGACTGTTTCTGGGAATTTTCCATGGCTGGCAAATGGCGTTTATCATTACCGGTTTAGTAGGTTTTCTGTGGTTATTCTTCTGGAGTAAATTGTATAACACACCTAAATTTATGCTGGGAAAAGGCAAAATCAATCAGGCTGAATACGATTATATTCACGCTGACGATGAAGCTGCACCTGTAGTTGATCCTACTGCTCCAGTTGTAAAAGTACCTTGGTATAAAATGCTTACCTACAAACAAACATGGGCATTTGTTGCCGGTAAGTTTATGACCGATGGTATCTGGTGGTTCTTGTTGTTTTGGTTACCAACTTATATCAAACAACAATTCTGCGTGGGCATGAGTCCGGTAGAAACCAAACACACAGTTATGATTTCAACTTTCATCGTGTATGGTATTGCCATTATCGGTTCAGTGTACGGTGGTTCTATTCCTATGACTTTTATGAACAAAGGATGGCAAACCTACCGAGCACGTATGACAGCCTTATTAATGATTGCCTTTGCTCCTCTTTTGCTGGTAAGTACACAGTGGGTTGCTGCCGGATATGGTATTGTTGCTGCCGTTGCCATTATAAGTATTGCCGGAGCGGCGCATCAGGCATGGTCGGCTAATCTGTTTACTACCGTATCGGACATGTTTCCTAAAAAAGCTGTTGGTTCGGTTACAGGTATCGGTGCTGCTGCCGGAGGTTTAGGTGGCGTACTGGTTCAGTTACTTGCCGGAGGTTTGGAAGATAAATACCGTATCATGGGTATTATGCAAGCCAGCAAAGAAGGTTTAATTAAAGCCACTCAGTCCATTCCGCTTGAAAAAGTAAAGATTGACAACCTGAAAGAAGTGATGGTTGACCCTACTAATACAGCCATGTTTGAGCAAGCCAGACATCTAATTTCCACCAATGTATCTGTAGCCTATGGCATTATGTTCACCACTTGTGCCTTGGCTTATCTTATTGCCTGGGCTATAATGAAAGTGTTAGTTCCGAAACATACAGTAATTACCGATTTATAATAGTTTGATAGTTTGATTAAATCGTGTAAAAGTCCCGACCGTTTGTGTCGGGACTTTTTTTTGAACTATAAATTTAATCAATGAGAACAACTAAAATTACTCTCAGTAATGAATATTTAATTGTATCGTATAAAATATATTACACCTTCTTATCTGTTCAATCACAGTAGCATATCAGATATATTGCACTATCGTATCATATCGATTACTGTACAGCATTAAACATATTACACCTTCGGATCATATCAATCACAGTAGCATATCAGATATATTGAACTATCGTATCATACAGATTACTGTACCGTATTAAACATATTACACCTTCTTAGCATATCAATCACAGTAGAATATCAGATATATTGCACTATCGTATCATACCTATTACTGTACCGTATTAAATATATTACACCTTCGTATCATTTCAATCACAGTAGCATATCAAATATATTGCACCATAGTATGATACCGATTAATGTAACGTATTATACATATTACACCTTCGTATTAGACTAATTGTTGTACCGTATCAGATATATTTCACTATCATTTCATACCGATTACAGTACCGTATTAAACATATTACACCTTCGTATCAGACTGATTGTAGTACCGTATCAGATATAATAACCATACAAAATAAAAAACGCGAACCGGACAATCCGATTCGCGTTTTTTATGTAAAGTAAAATGTATTATGAAAATCCTATATTTTTCGCCCCGAAAGCTGAGTTTAGATGCAGCATGGCATCACTTTTCACCGAATCGGCTTTGCTGATGGTGCTCCAAAAACGCACGGTCAGCGTACTGCCTTCGGCAGTTACTTTATTGTACAATATCACCGGTTTGCGTTTTTCAACCACATGCGGGATATTCTTGATGGTTTCGTTGATAATTTCGTTTATCAAATTGGCATCCAGTTCAGTTCCTTTTAGCGAGAATTCGATGGTCACACGTTTTTGATCGTTGCTGAATGTCCAGTTTACAATGTTTTGCGA
>CAIYOZ010000350.1 GCA_903927945.1 uncultured Bacteroidales bacterium
CGTATGGTGCCATCGGGTGAAATAACATCGGCTTTTACTCCAAAAAAAGATATGAATCCTAGAAAAAAGGCAATAGGTATCCTTCGGCATGTTAACTTTTTCATACTGTTACGGGTTTTTTAGTTTTCTATATCTGTCAGTAAATCAACAGCTTTCTGATCCTGCATAGACACAAAGTAGTAGAAAGCCTGGTTCATTTTGGATTGTTTATACGAATCAAGTTTGTATTTTTTCCGCAAATCAAACAAACGTTTTATGTTTTCCAACTGTGTTTGGTTGGAAGAAACTCCAAAAGCCGTTTGAATGGAAGTAAGAAAAGAATATCCAAACTCCTGTGTAGGCTCTATCATGGTTCCTTCGCCAAAGTCATTCCAGGTAATCAGCTGAATTTGAGGCATAATTTCTCTTTTTGGCTTCGGCAAGCATATCATTCCATAGCTCACCTTTACGGTAATCGACAAAAAACAAACTGTCTTTGCCATCTCCCTGATAATAAAAGGAATGGAATCCGGGCCATGCACCTGCAAATGCAGGTATATTTTTGGCGGCTAAATCATCGTAAATAGCGCGTGAATGGGTTATATCAAGTCCGTGATCATTTTTATCATCAGTTGCTGACCATGGTCCCCACGCGCCCCACGGCCACAGAAATACCGCACTAACGTTTGATGCCCCTACTTTTGGATAGAAATAATTGTAATTATTGCCCGGTACATCCCTGCCATAAGGTATCATAAAATAGGGTTTTGTAGGATAAATTCCCAAGAGCGAGGACCATTGTGACGGTTTATTTATAAAATCGGGACCAAACACGCCCAACAACGGTGCGTTATTCACTTTAATGTAATTGCTTTTGGTCATGTAACTATTCATGATATACGCCATATCAGTTACCGCCAGTTCAACCGTATCTTTTGAGCCTGTGTTAATCATTACATTCGGAATGGTTCGGTCTTCGTAAATAATAGCAAACTCAAGTCCCACTTTTTTACAGGCTTCAATAATTGCATTGGAATTACGGGTAAGTTTGTAGGTATCGTTGATATTATACGATCCGTACCAGTCAATCAAAATCCCATCAATTCCGGCATATTTCATCAATAGTAGGTGATATTCTATCAAATCAGGATCGCTGGAGGCATAGGGTCCAACAAGTGGATAATAATGCGACGCTATTTGCCGGCGACCGTTAGCATCCATACTGTCGGGGTTGCATTTACTCATTTTCCAGTGAACGCCCCATGTACCGCCATTGCTTGCCTTGTTTTCGAACCAGGGCATATAATGCACATATACTTTCATGGAATTACTTTTGCTAACCGCTATCGGACTAAGGGTGGTTACAGTATAAGTAGGTTCTGTAGGATTACAGCCTGCCATCAGGATGAGGCAAACACCACATATGATATTGAAAATTGACTTTCTCATAATTAATATCCCTGATTTTGAGTAAGGTTTTTATTTAAATCCAGCACGTTTTGGGGAATTGGGAAAACTCCGCGATAAGCAGGCGTTACACCTTTATTCCAACCGGCATTAAAGAATGTTCCAAAACGTATATTGGTGTTTCGGCGAAGTCCTTCAAAGATAAATTCATGCAGCCATTCTGTTTCGAGTGAAGCATCATCGAGCGTAGAGATATCACCTAATCCGGCTCTTTTACGCAACTGATTCACTAATCCAACAGCTGTAGTGGTAAATCCCTGACGGTAATTAGCTTCGGCTTTCATCATAACTACCTCTGCATAGCGCATCAACACCAAATCATTGTCGCGTTCCCATTTATCATCGGCACGCCACTGGTACTTGTTCAAGCGGGCACCTTCATTTTGAATGGCTTTGGTATAATCGGCAATATCGACTGTGTAGCTCAGTGGACTACCATTATCCATCATGATTACTTCACCGGTGGCTTTACTAATCTGATCACCAACCATCAACGAATTACGTCGGATATCGCTTGCATCGAATGTGGCATAAACAGGTGGTTTGGCACAGATACCATTTCCACACCAGGGATATGTTCCATCGGCTGAGAAAGCATATTTTTGATTATAATGATAGCTCATGGAAGGTAAATAATTACCCACCGTATTCTGCTTGTGGTCATACGGAATTGCAAAAATGATTTCATCCGCTTTCTGGTCATTGTCGGTAGCAAAATTGTCGAAATAATTGTTATTCAAACTGAAACCTTTCACCTTTTCGCAAGCGGTCTGACAGTCTTTCCAGCGGGGAGTTCCGGTATAAACACCAGCATTCAGATAC
>CAIYOZ010000351.1 GCA_903927945.1 uncultured Bacteroidales bacterium
ACATAGCAACACATAGTTTAATATGAAAAAACAGAGAAAACCTAGCTTGATTTAGCATCCTAATTCTTATTATAATTTTACTATTACTTGTCTATGTGGTTCTATGTCTTCGATATAATAATCATGATCACATGCTGGAATATTGAAACTATGTGGAACTATGTATCTATGTGACCTATGTGTAATCTATTAATTTTTGTATTGATCCTGGTATTACTAAAATACGACATTAAATTCGTCCTACTACTTAGTACGTGTGGTGAATAAATATTCGGGCATGTTTCTATTAGACGGAATTTTTCCCGTTTGGTAATCAAAAACTGAAAAGTAATTTGTTTTTAATTTACACACATCCTTCTATAATCTTATTTTTATGGATTATCATCTGTGTTTTAATTCATTTATCCAATTAATTGGTCGGAATTCCACTCTCCTGTTTCTAAAGAAGCCATTAGGATTATCTCCCAATGGCTTCTTTCTGTAGAGTCAAAGATTCAAATTACAGTGTCACTCCCGATTTCCAGATGGCAATTTCACGATAATTTTTCTTTTCGTTGTTTACCTGTTCACCACTTGCTACTTTGAGGATGTATTCTACAAAGCTTTCGTGAGTTTCTTCCATAGTTTTGTTTTCCAGGATCACACCGGCGTTAAAATCAATCCAACCCGGTTTGTTGGCTGCCAGTGTTGAATTGGTGGATATCTTCATGGTGGGAACGAATGAACCAAATGGCGTTCCACGTCCAGTGGTGAAAAGAACTATCTGACAACCTGCCGAACCAAGAGCTGTGGCAGCCACAAGATCATTGCCCGGAGCGCTAAAAAGATTTAGTCCTTTCGTTTTTAGGGTCTCACCGTACATCAATACATCCTTTACCACTGATTTGCCACATTTCTGCGTACAACCCAGCGATTTTTCTTCCAGGGTAGAGATACCACCGGCTTTGTTACCCGGAGAAGGGTTCTCATAAATCGGCTGTTCGTTCTTGATGAAATAATCTTTGAAATCATTAATCAAATGAACCGTTTTATCAAATAATTCGGTTGATTCGCACCGGTTCATTAGGATGGTTTCGGCGCCAAACATTTCAGGAACTTCAGTGAGTACGGTGGTGCCGCCCTGAGCTACCAGAAAGTCAGAGAAAACACCCAACAACGGATTCGCCGTAATTCCCGAGAAACCGTCAGAACCACCGCATTTCAACCCGACTCTCAATTCGCTCAGTGGAACCTCGGTGCGTTCATCTTTCGAAGCTACTTCATATATTTCGCGCAGCAGTGACATTCCATCTACAAACTCATCGCTTACCTTTTGGGTTTCCATGAATTTTACCCTTGAAGGGTCAAAATCACCCAGCAGTTCACGGAAAGCGGTTAATTGATTGTTTTCACACCCTAAACCCACTACTAATACACCACCCGCGTTTGGATGTTTCACCAGGTTGCGGAGGATTTTACGAGTGTTCTCGTGGTCACCACCAAGTTGAGAACAACCATAGTTATGTGGATAACCAACAATAGCATCAACTCCTATTCCGTTAGTTTCGCGTTTGAGTGCGTCTACCAGTTGGTTTATAGTTCCGTTTACGCACCCTACGGTCGGGATAACCCAAACCTCGTTACGGGTGCCTACATCACCGTTCTTACGGCGGTAGCCTTTGAAAGTAAGCTTTCGGTCAGCTACTTCCGGGTATTCAAGTGTAGGAGTGTAGTTATAATCCAGCAAGCCATCCAGGTTGGTCTTGATATTCTTTTCGTTTACCAGGCCACCTTTGACAATAGCTTCGCGGGCATGCCCGATCGCATAACCGTATTTCACTATAAAATCACCGACTTCAAAAGCTTTCAGTGAAAATTTATGTCCGGCGGGAATCTCGTTTTGCAACGTAATTTCATCTCCGGAGACAGTAATTTTTTCGCATGGCTCCAAAGTAGAGATAGCTACTGCTACATTGTCACTAGGGTTGATTCTTAGATATTTCATTATTTATTGCTTTTCCATTATTTCATTCGCATAGATTCATATAGTCACATAGCTCCACATAATTAAGCGAAACCAAATATAAATTGAAAATAAAGATAAGAATAGAACGCGGATAAACGCTGATTTAGCGGATAAAAAGGGATTTTAATTTCAATAGATTGAAATGATCTTAAAGATCTATGTCTTTATCATTCATACTTGTATGAATAAAATCCGTATTCAGAATCCGTTGAAATCCGCGTGCTATTCTTTAATCAAATTCGACAATATATTGTTCTTATTACTTAGTATGGTATTCATTTGACATAGAATACATAGTTTAAATCCTCTCAATTTATACAGAAACCATTGCTATGTGTGACTATTTACTCGAATTCAATTGAGTGGTCATTCTAAAGAAAAAACTATGTAACTATGTGTAAATTAGCTGTTTATTCGAAAACGGGTAATTCAAAATCCATATTCACAGCCAAATTGTACCTTTTTGAAACGATTGTTCTGACTGCCTCTTTCATACCGAATTCTTCGATTAATTTCAGGTAGAATGTTAGCTTCTCTGTTAATCCCGGTATTTCGTTCAGGTTTTCGCCCCAGATAAATTCTGCAGCCAACACACCTTTAGCCACTACTTCAACATCTTTTATACTCCAAAGAATTTTCAACAAATCCACAATGGCTTTATCATCGTTTGGAACTATTTCCGTATTACCACGTTTACCACCTTTGTAATAAGTTATAATGGCGGCCAGACCCAGCACAAGGCCTGCAGGTAGTTCCCCTTTTCTTTCCAGGTATGTTTTTAACCCTGGCAGATCGCGGGTCTTGAACTTAGGGAATGAATTCAGCATGATGCTTGTCAGAAAGTGATGTACAAACGGATTGTTGAAACGTTCCAATACATCATTTGCAAACTTCTGTAATTCTTTTTTAGGTAAATCGAGCGTTGAAATTAATTCTTTGTACATCACCATGTAGATGAACTTTGATATCACATCATCTCTCAGGCTTTCTTTTACAATGTTCAGTCCGGCCAGGTATCCTACAGGGGCCAATACCGTATGAGGTCCGTTCAATAAGGTCACTTTGCGTTCGTGGTAAGGTTTTTCATCCGGAACAAAAAGTACATTTAAACCGGCCTTATCAGCAGGAAATTCTTTTGCTACGCTTTTAGGAGCTTCAATGACCAATAAATGGAAGATTTCAGCCTGAACCACTAATCTATCTTCCAGTTGAATTTTCTCCAGAATTTCGTTAATAGTTTCACGTGGGTAACCCGGAACAATGCGGTCAACCAGTGTAGAATATACGCCACAAGCATTATCAAACCAATGTTGGAAATCGGCACCAAGGTTCCATAATTCGATATACTGATTAATTGTTTTTTTCAATTCAGTTCCGTTATGGAAAATCAATTCGCAAGGAAAAATCAGCAACCCTTTATCAGCAGCACCCTGGAAGGTTTTGAAGCGATGGTAAAGTAACTGAGTCAGTTTGCCGGGATAAGAACTTGCGGGAGCATCTTCAAGTTTGCAGCTTTCGTCGAAAGCGATACCTGCTTCGGTGGTGTTTGAGAAAACAAAACGCATTTCAGGTTGCTCAGCCAGTTTCAGATACCCATCAAAATCAGTGTAAGGATTCAGTGAACGGTTGATCACATCGATCAATTCAATACTGTTCACCGTCACACCTTTATCCAGCCCTTGCAAGTTAACATGATATAAACCATCCTGCTCGTTGAGCATATCAATCATCCCGGTTGGAAGTGGTTGTACCACCACCACGCTGGAATTAAAGTCGGCTTTCTGGTTCATGTTTTGCACCATCCAATCGATAAAAGCACGTAAGAAGTTACCTTCACCAAACTGGATAATTCTCTCCGGATAACGATTTACGTTAACGTTTTCTCTGTTTAATCTGTTCATTTATGTTGATTTTATATGTTGTCCAATAGTTAATTGGAAGGTTGAAATTCATACCAAATAGGCGTGTGTGGTTTGCATTAAATCTATTTATCTCAGTGGATGGACACACCTTTTCCGCAAATTCCACCATGTGATGAATAGACGATTGAATGATTAATAAGGAGTATTAGTGGAGGTTTTCAATAAGAAGCACAAAAGTACATAAATTTGGGATGTCAGAGGTGGAATAATTGATATTTAAGTAGGTAATTTTGGTTGATTAAGTTAATTGGTTGATTAAGTTGATCAGGTTGATAAAGTGAGGGAACACAGAACTAAAAATCAATAACAGTAATAATCATAAGCTTTTGACACGGCCATCTTCCAGGATGCACCGGAAGGGATTATTCCCGAAGTCCAGGCACAGCTTTTTAATTCTGTAATACGATGACTAACCGGATCTTTGTTTATCCAAACTAATGTATCTCCTTCGTGAACGTTAATGTCCTGAGGTTGAAATTCATCATTAATAATAAAAACAGTATCTGTTTGAGGTTTATGGTTGGATGAATTAGAATTTATTGAATCAATATCTTTTCTTTGAGAAGCATGACAACTACCCAAAATGACGATGGTAAGCCATAATAAGTTGATTCTCATAATTTTCATTTGAATTCTGTATTTTAGAGGGAATTCAAGGATTTGAGTGTTCAATAAAATATTTAATACAAAACATTTTCTTTTGTTTTTATGTTCATATTTTTATGAGAATAACCTGATGTTTCTGTGATTGTCTTCGGTAGGCTATACTACCGCTTTATGGGGTTTAATTTCTATTAATGCACGAAGTATGGAAACTATCTCACCACCAGCACTTTCCCGCACCCGGCATACTTCACCTCCACCGGCTCACCTGTGAATCCTACATTCCCAAATTCAACCGCCATGCTCAGCAGCGCCGTCACATTGTCCGTGAGTTCGGCCACTTGGGTTGCATCCATTTGTACACTCATGATATGTTCGGGGAGGATGGTCTGGGTAGATCTTTAGTGTTTAATGATTAACTGTTATATATCATAAGTTCGTTTACATTTCTAAGTTACTTAGCTGTATCAGATGATCGTTTACAAAACTAGGTAATCAATCATCACAATCCACAGTGGATTGGCCTTTCTAAGGCGGCGAAAATATCAGGAGTTCATTGAC
>CAIYOZ010000352.1 GCA_903927945.1 uncultured Bacteroidales bacterium
CACCTATCACGCCTGCTTTTATTTTTATCATTCGAAAGTGTTTATATTTTTTTGTTTTTCATTGACCATTTTGCCCTACTATTTCCATCTTTTTCCATACTTGGGTAAATCAAATTGCAATTATACAGAAGGCTGAGGTATATTCTTTGCTCCAAGTAACCGGATTCTTTCAAATGCATTTGACTGGATGTTTTTTTCTTCTTCTATATCAAAATCATTTTGTAGACCCAACCAAAACTGAGCTGAATTGCCGAAATAAGAACTAAGTCTCAAGGCTGTATCCGCAGTTATTCTTCGTTTTCCTTTAATTATTTGAGAAATACGTGTTTGCGGAATTTCCAACTCTTTCGATAGTTTATAAGCTGAAATTTCAAGTGGAACCATGAATTCTTCCTTGAGAATTTCACCTGGATGTATATTTTTTAATTTATTCATTTTATTTCAGTTTTACATGTTTAGTGATAGTCAATTATTTCAACATCATGAGCATATTTATTTTTCCATTTAAAAATAATTCTCCACTGATCATTTATTCTAATGCTATAATATTCTGATAATTTCCCTGATAATTTTTCCAATCGATTCGATAAAGGAATTCTCAACTCAAATAAATTCAGAGAGTTATTCAACATTCTTAATTTCCGTCGTCCTAAATATTGAATTTCTATCGGAATATGTTTAACTTGTTCACCTTCCCAGATTTTCTTTGTATCTTTTGAACCAAATGAAACAATCATTTTTATCGGGTTTGTTACTAACGTCAAAAGTAAGTATAATGTTTCAAATTTACAAATACGTTCATTTAAAAGTTATTAAACACATCGCTTTAATAATTTAAAAGTAAATTCAATACTTCATCTCTAATCAAACAGCGTCAGTTGTTTACTCCTATATCGCAGGGGTTTCTTATTGATCGTCTCCACTTCTTTTTGTGCCTTCAGGAATTCCCGGAGCTTGTTATCACTCCAGTTCATTTCCAGCCTTTTCAGGATATCCTTCGTGGTATATTCGCCCGATTTCAATAATTCCAGGATTTTAATTCCATATTCAGCATCCAGTTCCCTGGCTTTGAGGGCTGCCTCATCGAGTATCAGGTTGCCATATAGATCAACCGGATGAGCCCCTTTTTCAATCAACAGGTCATTGGCATTTTCCTCATCCGGTTCAGGCTTCCGGACGTAGATCTTCCGTTTCTTTCGTAATCCATCGATTACACCCGACCAGGTACCGCCTTTGTCGGATGACTCCGCTACATAAATTTCATCTGCCAGCCCATAAATCACTGTGTTGCGTGCCATAGCAAGTTCTGTTTTCCAGGAAGCCCGCGGGTGAAAAGTACTTATCACCAACACGTCTCCATCGATAATCTGCTTGTAGTAGGTCTTGAATCCTGTACTGAACGTCATGATCCCTTGTGGAAGGACGATGATGCTTTGCCCGGTATACTTCAGGGCTGAGTCCAGTGCCTGCTTGTCCACTCCCCTGGCAAACCCGCTGACCACCACTTTAAAGTCCCGTGTAGCCATTTTGGCAATGTGGTCGGTGAATTCCAGCGCTATGTCCGATGCCTCGCGTGAACCTACTATTGCTACCGATTTCTCGTGCAGGATTTGACGGTTGCCCTTTACATACAACAAGGAAGGTGAATGAGTGGGTTTAAAGTTATCTTTGAGTGTCTGGGGGTAATCCGCTGAGGTGATTGGTATCAGTTCATACCCTTCATGCTGCAGTTGTTCTGCCAGAAAGGCATTGTTTGGGATTTCTGCCTTGGCAGCATTCAATTCATCAATTTCTTTCTGCTCCAACCCGTAAAATTGCATCAAGTCCGATTCCGGAAGATCCAGGAACTCCTCGATGGTCAGGTTATATTCATGCACAAACCTATCCACCAGGCTGTTGACCTTCACAGGTCCCCATCCGGGGATATGTGCCAGGGTAATCCAGTATGCTGCTTCGTTAGTCATGAATATCTCCTCCTACCGTTCGTGCGATGATTAAAGGTGTTATGGTGGCTGCTCCCAAGTGTGTCAGGTATTTGCCTATTTCTTTGACAGTTGCACCGCTGTCGAAAATGTCGTCGATTAATAGAATGTTTTTACCTGTTATTTCTTCAGCGGGGTCGTAAATAAATGCATCGGCCACGTTATCGTGTTTCAGGTAATGGTTTTCAAAGATTTTCTGCTCACAGGTCATCCGTTGTTTCCTCAATTTGTGTGAAACAGGGATGTTCAATATCAGGGATACTTTTTCTGTAAAGTTTTTCACCAGGTCTCCTGAAACAGTGGGCGGTACATAGACCATCACATCATACTGCCCTTTGCCCAGCTTCTGACGAAAGGCCTTGACGGTTATCCATACCAGGAAATCGGGGAAGTCACCTTTCCCTTCATACTTGCACCGATGCAGTGCCGCTCCCACGTTCGAGAACCCATAGAAGGAACCCGCCACACCGTTCATCAAATTCGATCCTTTCGTTTCTACGATAATTTCAGGGAAATAGTTTTCGCGAAAATCTTTTAATTTCTGTGTCCACTCGGGTGTCACGATAACCTTGATCTTTTTCTGACCGGTATTGTCGCAATTATGAAAGGCCGACTTCGACTCATCACCCAAATAAGTGCAAAGGTACTTCATTCTCGATTCGGTTGTGTCAATATATTCCAACATTTTTTCCAGGTCGTTGGTCTTGCTGGCTCGTAATTCATCAAAAGAAGCGGTGTTCAGTGCCGGTGATCCTGCGATATATTCCATTTTCTTATGCCTGTCGAAGGTCACTTCCCGGATGATTTTCTGGTCGATCAGGTCGGCCTTGATCACCCTGAATTGTGTTTGTTTGAGGTTTGTTTTGCGCATCAAATCCTTCTCGCCCAGCAATTCACTCTTGATGGCACGGATTACCCGTTCATATTTAGGAATGCAGGGCCTGCCGCCTTCAATGAATACTTCCGGTAGCCGCCTGTCGTCCGGATGATAAAAAAGAATGATATAAGCGGGTTCACCATCCCTTCCTGCCCGTCCTATCTCCTGATAGTAATGAATAGGCGACTGTGGCATCTGAGTATGAATGATAAAGCGGATATCGGGTTTGTCAATTCCCATGCCCAGGGCATTGGTGGTGATGATACACTTCCATTGGTTATTCATCAGCCCGTTTTCAATGGCAATCCTCGATTCAACGTCCATACCCGCATTGTAACCAATGGACGATATGTGCAGGTAATCAAGCCACTTGGCGTATATCTCGGTATCCATGCGTGTTCCGTTATAGAGCAAGCCTGTCCCTGGCAATTTCTCCAGGTTCTTCCCCAGCCAGATCAGCTTTTCATCCTCCGAATCCACTTTCACTACAAAGAGCCTGAAGCTGTCACGCATCAGGTTTCCGCGTATCACTGTCAGGTCACCACCCATTTGCTTTTCTATATCACCTTGCACCCGTGGTGTGGCAGTAGCCGTGGTAGCCAGTACCGGAAGTCCTTTGGGCAACAGTCTTACCAGGTTGATAATACGTTTAAAGGCAGGCCGGAAATCATGTCCCCACACCGATATGCAATGTGCTTCGTCCACCACCACCATCGAGAGGTTGATATCCCGCGTGGCTTCCATCCATTCGGGGTTCTCCTGCCGTTCGGGGGCAATGTACAGGATCTTCAGGAGGCCCTCTTTGGCTTCAGCAATGATCTGGGAGTTTTCCTCGGGAGTCTGTTCGCTGTTGATGCATTTAGCCGGTATACCCAGGGAAGTGAGTTTCCTGGCCTGATCGCGCATCAAGGCTATCAGTGGTGAGAATACAACGGTTGTCCCGCTGAACAGGATAGCCGGGAATTGAAAGCATAACGATTTGCCATACCCGGTTTTCTCGATCAGCAATACCCTTTCCCCCCGGATTAATTTTTCAATGGTCGACCATTGCTCGTCATAGAAATGCGGGATCTGAAACGTTTTCTGCAACACAACTTCTGCTTCTTGCCGGTTCATAGTTCATAGTGTTTGGGTTCTATTTTTAGGTGATAATGGACGTTTATAACTACTAAAAATCATCGAACCCCTATGAATGGTCCAACCCTGTCATCCGGCAAACTCTAGACTCTCATAACAGATTTACTTAACATTTTGTTTTTAATCATTATAAAAATTTTAAGAAACTATTAGTTTATTAATCATGAAATACAAAGAGGTGGAATTGTAAATTCCACCTCTTTGTATACATTTTACTCTTAACATCCCTATGCAGGCTGTCTCAAAAATGAATTTAATTGTTTTTGTTGATAGTTGATCCTTTTTTAATGAGGTAATAAGGTTAATCTCTGTGGTTGATTGGTTTTCTACGAAGGTTTAATACTTTAAAATAAGGTTTTTAAAGAATAAGACATTATTTTTATTTGCCAATCACATTCAATGATTTCTTAACTTACCTTATTTCATTCACCTTTTCCATTATTCCCTCAAATCTCAAACCAACACTCTTAACATCCCCTTTAGAGGCTTGGGGTTCTTGTTTTCTTTAATCGTCCAATCCCTTTCCCTTAAGTATATTTTCCACGTATTTTTCAATCCTCGATTCCCTTGTCTTCGATTGTTTGGGTGCTGAAAAGTATAGTAAGTATCCCCGTTGCCTGCCGGGAGTCAAGGCTTCAAAAGCTGCTTTCAAGGCAGGCATTTCCTCTAACTGATGCTGGAATTCTTCCGGAACGGTATATTCTGTATGCTTCTTGAAATTTACTTCCAACCCCGCCTTTTCCACTTCAATGGCTTCAAAGATATAGGCTTTCAGTGCAGGCTCCAGGGCAATTATTTCCTGAAGATTCGTAAACCGTACCTGACGCCCTGCCTGTACATTCTCAGTCTGTTGAATCAGTATTCCCAGTTCATCCTTCAACAACGAACCTTTGATAAACAGTACTGCACAGTAATCCTTGAATCCATGGATCAACACAATGTTACTATTCTGATACGTGTAACAAGGAACACCCCACTTCAATTCTTCGGTCAGGTCACAGTCAAGAATGATCATTCTCAGTTTCTCAAATTCTTCCTGCCACTTCCCGGCTTTATTAAAATAAAAATCAACTTTCGGATTCATGGTGTTTATTGTTGGATATCTTTTACAATAGTGAGCTTGGGAATTGACTAAAATATCCCTTAAACTTTAAACTGTCATAACAGATTTAGTTTACTTATTGTTTAATGTCATTCAATTGTCTCATAACTTTGATATATTCAATTTAGCTGTATATTTTAATGAATCTATGGCCGCACCTGTCGGATATGGGTCTAATCTCAAAAAGCAAATTCTGTATCCCAAGGTGTCTTTACGGTAGTATAAATGGTCATCACATGCAAATTCGTCTTGACAGCCTGGAATAGTTAGATTTATGCTTGACTGTTTATTTCGTTCTGTCAATAATATTTGAATTTGTGAAGAGCTACCATAACAAAGATAACAAGCCGATTTGGGACACCTCGAGTCATAATTAACCTTTTTAAAACTTATAGTGAGGCTACTATCGGAGGAATTAAATGATTTTACTTCCAGAGCTTTTATAGTAAAAGGCACTCCAAGATGATTAGTGTTCAAAGTCGATTCTTCTATTGCACAACCCATAACTGCTATCAGTATGAATAAGATAGTGACGGATAACGATATTATTCTTATTTTCATAAACACAATCTTTTAAATTGGTAGTTAATTATCTATGCTCATCCTTTAGATGCAATTTCATTTAAATTCGTTGCATAGTATTATCATCCCTCGACCGTTTAAATTATTTCTTTCTTACAATTCTTACAGCAATATTGTAACTTAAAATATCCAATTGGAATACCTGCCACCATCACCAGCAGAATATAAAAGATTTTTAGGCGCTTATGTTTTCCCAGCTGAAGACTTATTTTATCCGACCCACAAAAAGGGCAAATCTGTTCAACAGTTTCAGGTTCTATTTTATCTTTTACTATTTCCCTTGATTTTTCGTAATCACTTTCAATCACAACTATCTGAATCCCTGATCCTAATATGTTGAAATAGTTAGGCATCAGGCTAGTGAAATTCTCATTGGTCAGGAAACAGTCTATCCCTTCATTGTTAATCCTGTTTTTGATAAAATAGGCTTCTTGGATATTATCGCAGGTTAGAAGTCTGATTGTTTTTGTTTGATCCAAGGCTGATAAATTTTATTATATTTTGAGTTCTTTCTCAGTAATTCTATTTATTAGCTTTTGAAATACATAAATACCAATTGGTGGAATACACATTAGATAAATGTAATTCAAATAATCGGTCTTTGTCACAGTTCGTTTATTATAATTCAGAACAAACTCATTTACCCAATAATAAAG
>CAIYOZ010000353.1 GCA_903927945.1 uncultured Bacteroidales bacterium
CTAGTGTTATGTTAGGCAGATTGTGGCACTCTTTATCAATTGCCGTCCCATTTATGGGACTGATGAAATTGGACTATTAGAATTGGCTTTAGCCAAATGTATTTATTTTTTTGGCTAAAGCCCATCATGTTTCTATACTTTCATCCGGCAGCTAAAGCAACCGTCAATTGAGACCTAACATAACACTAGTTTGAGAATTTAAAGAAGAACGCCGATGACGCGGATTTACTAACGCTGATTCAAACAGATCAAAGTACTTAATCAGTGTAAATCCCCGTTGTTTGCATCCGTTTTATCCACGTTCAGGTTTTTCACAGTCTATAATTCATCATACCTACTCTTTATTTTCTAATGCTGTTGATCCACTGTTGGTCCACAGTTGATCCACAATACAAAGATACATAAACTTTCTTAATTTATCCTATAACCCATATTTATTATAACCTAATTTGATATGGGATATCTATGGGATATCTATGGGATATCTATGGGATATCTATGGGATGAGTGTGGACCAATAGTGGACCAACAGTGGACCAACTGTTCTTGGATAGCATAAGTTCTGTAGTGTAGTTGCATGGAATGGTCAGATCAGCCCGGGTCGGAAGAAACCTGTACTGATTTCAAGAGTTGGCATTTGAGTGATGTATTCAAAACATGGCGGATGGGCGGATGGGGGGTTCCCGATGCCCGAGTGATTCGTAAATCATCCTTAGTCATCCATGATGAGTCATAATGGGGGTGCAATCGTTTGCCATAGAGGAGGGTGAAAGGTTTTTGCAGGTTATTATGTTGACCTTTGGGAATACCACTCAAGATGAACCGGCACAGATAGAAGCCTTGAATTTTTTAATGGGTATGTCAGGATTAATTGAATGTGGTCGGAATTAAATTGAAAGAAAAAGTGCAATAATGATAACAATTTAATTCATTAACTGCCCTAAAATAAACATGCAGAAAAAATACAGATTTTCGGTGAATTTAGCGCTTGATAATTATACAAATTCCATACTTTTACATTATCTTTCGGGAATTTTAAATCAAAGATTCGAATTTATGGAAAAAATTGGCATCAAAGAGGTCCTGGACTGGGCAAAGGACTTTCTCGCGAAATCGGAAGTGGAAATAACCGCCGATGAATTAAAAGAACAAAAGAAATACGCAATTCTGATTCAAAATCCAAAAGACAAAACACTTCTGTCCAAGCTGCTGGACGAATCGTCGCAGATTCACAGCAACAAGAAACTGGCCCGAAGGATGATCATACTGTTTAAACGTTATGGTGTTCCCGGGTTTTTCAGTAAAATGGATACATTCCTGATCTTTTTGTTTACCTATTTTGGTCATTGGTTTGATTTTATTGCCGTGCCTATTTTCAAGAACCGTTTGCGGTCGGATACCGCGAAGGTGATTATCAATGAGAAGCCCTCGTTATTGAACCGCCACCTGTTGGAACGGCGCAAACAACATATCGGCCAGAACGTGAACCTGCTGGGTGAAGTGGTGCTGGGCGACGGGGAGGCAAAACACCGCTACCTGCATTACCTCGAGGCGTTGAAGGATCCACAGATCAATTACATTTCCATCAAGATATCCGGGATCTATGCCCAGATCAATCCGTTAAACTACGACCGGAACAAACTTGAACTCTGCGAATTGCTGACCACTATCTTCGAACAATCCATTGAATATCCGTACATTGATGAAAACGGGGTGTCTACCTCCAAATTTGTGAACCTGGATATGGAAGAATACAAGGATATCGAGCTGACGCTGGATGTCTTCAAAACGGTGCTGAGTTATTCCCAGTTTAAAAATTACACCTCCGGGATCGTTATCCAGGCCTATTTACCCGATGCATGGCTTTACCAGACTGAACTGATAGAATTCTCAAAGAAACGGGTCGCCGAAGGAGGTGCTCCGTTGAAGATGCGACTGGTCAAGGGAGCCAACCTGCAAATGGAATCGATTGTTTCCTCGTTGAAAGGGTGGGAAAATCCGGTGTTGGGGAGTAAAATTGAAGTGGATGCCAACTACCTGCACTTGCTGGACCGGGCACTCGAACCTGAGAATGCACGGGCACTGCATGTCGGAGTCGCTTCCCATAATTTCTTCAGCATAGGGTATGCCTACCTGTTGAGTAAGAAAAATAAGGTGGAGGATGAGGTTACCTTCGAGATGCTCGAAGGAATGGCGAATCACTTGCCTCGGGTGATGCGGAACCTGGGCAAGCATATTATCCTGTATACCCCGGTAGTCAAAAACGAACATTTCCTGAATGCAGTCTCTTACCTGGTAAGGCGGCTCGATGAGAATACGGGAAAAGATAATTTCCTGAGTTATTCGTTTAACCTGAAATATGATAGCAAACAGTGGAGATTCCTGCAACAACAATTTACAGAAGCCTTTGCGTTGAAGGATAAAATTGAAGCCAAGCCTTACAGGACCCAAAATAGAAGTAAGGAGGAAGTCGGTAGTCGGAAATCGGTAGTCGGTAGTATGCAGGCGGTAGTTGGTAGTAAGCAGTCGGTAGTAAGTAGTAAGAAGTCGGAAATAGAACTTGAACTATGGAGCTTCGAACAAGGGACACAAAACACGGAACACGAAACACGGAACACGGAACATGGAACACGGAACACAAATCACGGAACACGGAACGCAGAACACGGAACTTTCAAGAACGAACCCGATACGAACTTTGACCTGAAGGCTAACCGTCTATGGGCAGATACGATCAGGAAACACTGGAAGAAAACGGTGGAGGATGCACCTTACCAGATTCCGGTAATGATTGGTGAAAAAGAAACGTTCAGCACCAAGAAATACCGGTACATGGATCGCAGTCAGGAGGAGGATATATGTGTCTGCGAGGCAGGCCTGTCGAACCTAAGTCAGGTGAAAGAAATGATCGCCCTGGCTGAAACTGATGCTTCGAACTGGCGGAAGACCACCCTGGAGGAAAGAAACATGATACTGCACCGGGTTGCCGATAAACTGGCCCTAAACCGGGGGAACCTGATTGGCTGCATGTCGGCAGTGACGGGAAAGACATTCGGAGAGGGTGACGTGGAAGTGTCTGAAGCCATTGACTTTTGCCGCTTCTATCCCATCAGCATGAAAAGCTTTGAGGAACTGAAGACCATCATCATCACCCCTAAAGGAATCGTGCTGGTGATACCCCCCTGGAACTTCCCGCTGGCAATACCGGTAGGAGGCGTTGCTGCAGCCCTGACAGGTGGAAACACTGTGATATTAAAACCAGCCACCACGGCATTCCCGGTAGCCTGGGAATTTGCGAAATCCTTTTGGGAAGCCGGTGTTCCGAAAGATGCCTTGCAAGTGTTATGCATTGACGGTCGCGAACCGTTGAAGCATTTGACTGCTCATCCATCCATCAAACATATTATCCTGACGGGAGGTACCGATACAGCCTACCGGTTGTTAGAAAACAATCCGACCTGTCCACTCTCGGCAGAGACGGGAGGGAAAAATGCCATTATCCTGACAGCAAGTGGCGATCGTGATCATGCCATTCAGAATATAGTCACTTCGGCGTTCAGTAACGCCGGACAAAAATGTTCGGCCTGTTCGTTGCTCATGCTGGAAAAAGAAGTGTACAATGACCCTCATTTCAAAGAAAAACTGATGGATGCCGTCACGAGCCTTAAAACAGGTGGCGTATGGGATGGCGGGAATATTGTAGGTCCTATGATTACGTCGGAAAATGACAAATTGCTGTATGCTATTGATCACCTGGAACCGGGAGAGTCCTGGTTGGTGAAACCGGAGTTTGTTGATAAGAAACGATTCATATTGAAACCCTGCGTCAAGTGGGGTGTGAAGCCGGACAGTTATACCTTTAAAAACGAATTGTTTGGACCACTTTTATCGGTAGTTTGTATCGACGACCTGGCTGATGGGATTAAAAAGGTGAATTCCTCAGACTATGGCTTGACATCAGGGTTGCAGAGCCTGGATGAAGAAGAACATCTGTTGTGGAAAAACAGCATAGAAGCCGGAAACCTCTATATTAACCGGGGAATAACGGGTGCTATTGTCAATCGACAGCCATTTGGAGGTATGAAGCGTTCAGCCTTTGGGGGTGGACTAAAAGCCGGAGGAAGGAATTATGTCACCAGTTTTGTGACGATAGCTGTCAATCCTAAAACCTCTATGACGGCAAAGGAAAAGAATCCATTTAAAACATTTTCCTCATTACTGAACGTCCATGAGAATGCGCATTTTCATGTAGCTGTGGAAAGTTATGCTAAAAACTGGAAAAATGAATTCTCCCAGGAAAAAGATATTCATCATTTAATGGGTGAAAGGAATACTTTCCGTTATTTACCGCTAAAAAACATGGTGCTGCGGGTACAGAATGACGATACATTGAGTGATATCTTTATGGTACTGGCAGCAGCCAATATTGTAAAGACTCCGATAAAACTCAGCATCAATGAAGATGATTCTAAACTTGAAGTATTGAGGAAATCAGCCAAAAAAGAATGCACCCTGATTGTTCAATCAGAAAGTACCTTTTTGAATGACCTGGATAAATACGAACGGATACGAACCCTTACCAGTCAATTATCCGATGCATTCTACATGAAGGCAGCAAAGGCAGGAAAACATATAGTTTCTTCCAAGCCTTTGTGTGAAGGACGTGTTGAGTTGCTCCATTATGTAAAGGAACAATCCATTGCTTACGAATATCACCGGTATGGCAGCATCACCCAGGTACCGGAGGACAATTGAACACAGTGAATCCTAAGAGGTTGTTTAAGAATTAAATTTATTGATTTTGTTGCTTACGAATTGATAGTTTGTGTTTTTTATAAATAAGGTAATAAGGTAATAAGGTTAAAGTTGGTTTTTCGTTGGTTTTCTACTAAGGTTTAATGACCTGAAAATAAGGATTTTGAATAATTAAACATTATTTTTGTTTGTCAACCTCAGTAGAAAAAGTGGCAAAGCTGACTTAACCTTATTACCTTATTTCAATTTCATGTCTCAATTTGAAAGCAAAAATGTTCACTCGTTATAAAGAGGGAACTTATTAAATAAGTGCGGTGGAAGGTACAAATTATCGACCCCGTTGCGAATAGCGACGGGGTCGTCTTAAATCAGAGTGTTTAATAGAACACCAGACATACCGGCGAACCGACTTCTATTTTCTTATCCGTAACGGTTAGTTTTCCTGTTTTTGCATCCCGTTTAAACAGAACGATCGTATCACTTTCTTGATGTGCTACGAAAACATATTGTCCATCCGGTGTAATTGCAAAGTTACGGGGTCCACTGCCTCCGGTTGAAACCTGTTGGATAAAAGTCAACAGGCCATCAGCTCCGACCGAAAAACAGGAAATATCATTTGCTGTTCCACGGTTGGTGGCATACAGGTACTTTCCATCGGGCGACAAATGAATATCCGCAGCCCTGTTGACGATCTTATCTTTCTTTACCACGGAGGATTCTTGCAGCAGTTTCAACTTACCATTTTTCATTCCCAATACAGAAAGCGTACCGTCGATTTCATGAATGAGATATAATTTCGATCCATCTTTTGAAAAAGCCGAATGACGGGGACCACTGCCTGGTTGCACTGATAATGTGTCGAAAGGAACTAATATACCTGAAGTTGCATTCGGATCGTATTTATAAACTGTTACTTTATCTGTTCCAAGATCATTAGCAAGCAGGTACTTTTTATCCTGAGACAGAATAACCTGATGCACATGAGGTTCACCTTGACGTTCAGCATTCATGCTTTTACCCACATGCTGGATGACCTGTAATGCATTCGTCAAGGTTCCATCTTCGTTCCTGCCAAAGACAGACAGACTGCCACTGGTATAATTGGCCGTAAAAACGTGCTTATCGGAGGTTGAAATAAAGCAAGGCCCTTCGCCTTTGGCTTCAACTTTGTTCAGAAAAGTCAATTTGGAATTATCAGCATCAAAACGAAATGCACTGACAGTACTCTTGGTATCGTTCTGATTGACCGAATATACAAACTTCTTATCGGGCGTGACGGCCAGGTAGCTGGGATTATCCACTACGGCTACAGTTTTTGGGATGATTTTCCCGGTTGCCATATTCACGTCATAGATATAAATCCCCTTGCTTTTATTGGAACTGGTGTAAGTACCTACCAATAACCGGTAATTGGTGGTTTGTGCCCAACATGGCAATAGAAGAATTGATAACAGAAAAACCAGCATTGATCTTTTCATGATTCGAATTGATTTTAATTGAACTTGAGGTGTTGAATTTTAAAGTTCCAAAAGTAGTGAATTAAAATTAATTATCCGTTTGTCCGTTACAATTCGAGGAAAGAAAAAGAATCTTTCTAAAAACAATGTCATCAAACTTAACGTTACAATCGCAAACAACCGTTATCATTTCAATAAACCGATTACTATATTCATTTAATCAAAATATTATGTCAGAGAAACACAGCATTCAAACGGAATGGAAAGAAGGAATGGCTTTCGAGGCCAACATAGACGGCCATATAGTGGCCATGGACACATCATCAGAAGGAGGTGGACAAGATTCAGCTTCCAGCCCCAAAAAGCTGTTACTGGCAGCCCTGGGCGGCTGTACGGGAATGGATGTCGTGTCATTGCTTAAGAAAATGCAGGTGGAACTGAAAAAATGCAGCATTGAAGTACAGGGAGATGTGGCAGATGAACACCCCAGGTACTATACAAAAATTCATGTAATCTATAAATTTACGGGTAAGGATCTTCCCATGGATAAACTCCAAAAGGCAGTCAGGAAATCAGAAGAGCTTTATTGTGGTGTAGAGGCATTATACAGGAG
>CAIYOZ010000354.1 GCA_903927945.1 uncultured Bacteroidales bacterium
ACTACTCTATGCGTATGTGGACAATCGGGAAGAATTGGTTCATGGAATGGGACGGCATGGACTGTTTATACCGCCGGTTCAGGATTATGTAATAATGGTACCGTAATAAGTACTGACGATGTAACCGCGGTTCATGTAATTAGCGGAGCTTTTATTTTCGGTGGTAGTACAGGAAAAATTGGTTCATATAGTGGAGGTGTTTTTTATAATTATAATTCTGGTAATTTTTATAGCAATACAGGCGTGATAGCGGGAAGTCTAAAAATTGTTTATATGGGGTTAAATAGTTGGCTAAATAAAGAATATATTGTATCGGTAAAAGTTTTTAATACGTTTCTGACGGCTACTACCGGGTATCAGCTTTATACAGATTTGACAAGTGGTATTTCCGCGTATATCATGGCTGGTGTAAAATCATTGAACTATACAAGTATGTTAAGGGATGAAGGATTAAATTATTTCTGTTATGCGGTCGGAAATATGACAAATAAAATATGTTGGATTGCATCGAATCAACTAACGATACGCGTTTTTAATGGGGCATATTTATTACCGCAGACAAAAGGTGGATATACACGCTATTTGATATCAGATAGAAATCCGATTAGCCCGGCGTTTGCATATATTGGATATATTCTATTAAGTGCAACCTATTTTAATCAGCCGACATTTTATACTTCAACTTCAATAAGTATTAGTGAATTATTACAAATTGGGGTAACTTATGGATATAATGACATAGTATATAAAACTGCCTTGGGTGGTACAAATATATATAATTGTGTTTCTTCTTTTAGTAATAATTCTATACTAAATACACCGATAGCAATCAACGCGCAGGGTAATACCAATACATTGATAAATGGATATGGAAAATTAACAAACAATTTTCAATTGCAACCAACAAAGCCTTTTGAATTACGTGTAGGCATGATACAAGGGCAATCGGCATTTCTGTCTTGCGGTATTCTTGATTCAATTCAATCTGATACTTTGGGCGTACTTATTACAAACACCGGTGAGTTTGATGATTCATATCAGCCGCAAACAAAAACCGATGATACTATTTTATATAAATACAACGGTATGTTTATAATCAAGAAAATCAGCAAGAATATTACAACACGATTACAGGCAATTACTCCGACACTATTTAAGATCAATACTATTACACCGTTAAATATCCTTGATACCGAAACCTGGATTTTACAAGTTGGATCATGCGATTACAACGGAAGGATGCTTTTCAATTCAACGGTAGCGCCGGGAATATCGCAAAAAGTAGCGTCAATTTTTGAAGGGCAATATTCAAACGGAATTGATACCGGTGATAAGGTTGTAACTATCAATCCAATAACGGCGTCAAGTGTTCAAATAGTCGGAGCACGTATTCCGGTAGTAGGAACAGGAACGGGAAGTTATGCAATTGATACCTATATTGAGGATGTGTATTCATTCTCTACCCTGAATGATGGTTCTGAATTGGTTAAGCCCGAAAATGCCGATCTTATATATGTTGCATCGACGATAGTTCCGCTGGCTATCGGAAGTAATTATAATAACGGTCTTAGTAATGGCCCTAACAATACAGTTTTTCTAAAGCCAAATTATGACGGCACTAGTATCGGGAATGATATTGCCGGCATATTTACAGGGTTCAAACTGTTTGGACAAAACTATCTTTTCGATACTAGGAATTTTTACACTGCAGACATAGATGCAATAAATGGTATATTTATATCGAAAATGTTTCTTTGTCCTGCTACAGGATTAAAATACATAGCTTCAACACCAACAAGAATATACTTTCTATCAAAGTTCGATAACTCAATATTTATTTTTGATGGCGGAAGATCATTGAACAAGTACCAGCGCATGAATTCAATGGAAACGATAAATAGCGGAATATTCTCGGTAACTGATAATACTTTATTATTAGATACCGACAATACTTTTATATGGGTGCGCGATGAAATAATTTCACAAAACAGCAAGGCTACAGATCAAACATCCCTAAAATATTACAATACTGATAATGGTCTAGTAATTGGAAACAACAATTCAAATTGGACATATACATATAATAACGTTTCAGGTGCTTCTGTTGTACCATTGAAGATTAAAACAGGTTATTATGGATTCAATCTAAATGTAAAAAGTATACTTTCGGCATGGGTGATAACTATATATAATGAGGCGAAAACAGCAATATCTGTAAAAGGAACGTCTTACGTCATTGATGAAGATATAGCGCGCGAACAGATTACAAACTGGAATATCAATCCGGTTGATTATAATGACGGTGGATATGTTCGCATACGATTACAACCGAAATATCAAAGAAGTTTGGGGACAAGTTTACAGATCGAAACGTCAAGTAAGGTTTTTATTATTGCAATATTGCCAGAGTTCGCAACAGGCGAAACGGCATTGGTTTCTAACGCTAGATCAAGGTAGGGTAAATATGGGATTCTTGGACGACGCAAGCGAGACATTCTTCGGAACTCAAACAAAAAAACGCTCACAGCACGCCGCATCCGCTGCGGCGGCAGCAACAGCGGCTGCAGGTGAGGCCGAAAAGGCACAAGCCGCAAAAATTGGTACTATGCAACCAGAGATAGAAGCCCTTGGTAAAAAATATGCAGCGCTAGGGACAGCCGCTGGTGTAAATGCAGGAATTGCAGGGAATAATGCGGCGCAATACAAGGGGCAAGGTGATTATTACGATGCCGCGACCAAAGAATCAATGGGAAAAAA
>CAIYOZ010000355.1 GCA_903927945.1 uncultured Bacteroidales bacterium
CAAAACTACAATAATATTTTTCCTTGATTTCATATTTTATTAATTAAACGTTTATACCTTTATTGACCAGAAGTTGCCAGATTATAAACAAAATTTCCTCCCTGAGGGCCAGCTACAAATGTTGCCACTGTAGCTGCGACAGCAACCAAAGCGCCACCACCAGGTCTTACATCTATATTGAACCCAGTTGTTACTCCATTACTTGACCAATTGTATCCTCCACCAACACCATTACTGCCAACATTCACTTGAGCTTCTAAATGGCCAATGCCAGTACCCACTCCCACCGTTCCTGTTGTTGGACTATAACTTGCCGAATTATTTGCGGCTGAAACTTTATAAGTTTTATCTCCTGCTTGATTCTGCTCAACATCCAAATTTATTAGACCATTTGGTTTTGCAACTGTTTTTGAAACAGATTTGTCAATTGTAATTTTATCTCCAAATCCAC
Organism: uncultured Bacteroidales bacterium; assembly: GCA_903927945.1. Classification (GTDB taxonomy): domain Bacteria; phylum Bacteroidota; class Bacteroidia; order Bacteroidales; family Paludibacteraceae; genus Paludibacter. The sequence goes on from CAIYOZ010000355.1 coordinate 452, forward strand.
TATTCATAGTAGTTTCTTTTGTACTAGTAGCTGTTGCAGTTACAGAAATCAAAGGAGTATTAATTCCTGTTACATTTTTTGCAACTGTATTAACTTGTTTTATAACTTGTTTTGCTATTTGTTTTACTTCTGTTTTAGCTTGATTGATTGTCGTTGAAACAGTTTTTTTTATATCGTCCCACAAACCTCTTCCATCCGGATCAATGAATCTAACAGGATTGCCTGCACAATATGCATACGGTGAAATAGAATAATATTTCTCTGCCAGCGGATCCACAGTCGGTAAACTACCCAATGCTGGATAATACCCTCTCGCTCCATAATCATACGTGTCATACCCACTCATTTCAATAAACTCCTTGCCGTTATATTTACGGGCTTGTAAACTTGGGTTATCATTCGTATTTGAAGCCCATGGTAAACCGCTTGGGTAATACTGCGTACGCTGCACCGTAGCATTATTATTTGCACACCACACTTCCCGGTTATTTCCTAAATGATCACGGCGGTAATAGTAATAATTTGGAGTTGCTAAAGTAATATCTTCTGCGTATCCTTCTGCATTAAATATCCGCTTTAAGGAGGTTAGCGTAGGGTTCCCACTATATGTATTATACTCCTTATTATCTATATATACCGTGCCATTCTGGGTGGCCAGATCAGGTCTGTAACTCTGGCTTATGACTTGTCCCGTATCTAATTGTAGAATCATACCCGGTACACGTGTAAAATACTCCGTCCCCAGCTTCCGCCCGTCGGCAGCATATCGGTTAATAATTTGATGACCTTTCTTAAACTGAATTGTGTCCGGCAAATTTAATATATTATATCGGATGGTAACAATTTCACGGTCTAAATCTGTGGTCATATTCCCATTCGCATCATACTTAAACTCAACATCCTTATTTGCAAGGTTATTATACTCTTTTACAGTGTATTGATTTTGGGAACTAAACAAGTCATCCACCTTCTTCAATTGGTTGCCATTGTAAGTTAATGTCAGGTTATCTATTGGATAAGCACTTCCCATTCTTCCTAATATTTTGATATTTCCTTGCTTGTCATAATTAAATGATTCGAAAAATGCTCCGTTGGTGCACTGATTATTCACATCATAAGTAGTTGCTGAGGAAAGCCTATTCAGCTCGTCGTAAATATACCCATATTTTTTAAGCACACCATTATAGTTCCAGGAACTTAACGAGATATTGCCATTGAAGCACTGATTGGAATTTAATGGATTTGTATTATAATACAAGTCTTCTTCAAACGTACCACTTTTTAACATGGTCGCCCAGTTTCGGAGGTTATACGAATAGCTTTCATAGTCGGTTTGGGTGTGTCTTGCCTTTGTGCTAAGCCTGCCTAATTCGTCGTATGAATTGCTGGCAAGCATAATAGCCGGTTTATTATTCAGTTCATAGGCAGTGTTTATCAATCGTCCGGCATGATCATAGGTGTTGGTATATACTTCAGGTATAACCGCCAGCCCCTGAATATTTTCTTTTCGTGTTGCCAATACCTTGCCTGTGAAGTCATAGTGATTATACGTTACGTCGTATCCTCCCAGCTGGTTAGTTGAATGAGTTTGTACCACCCGTCCACGGTCATCATAATACATGGTGGTGATGATTTCACCCGAACCATCCAGATACTTTACCCTGGTGCCAACTAATAATCCTTTATCACAAACCTTTCCGGAAAGACTGTTTATATAGCGTTTGTCAAAACCCTCTTTATCCGTATAATCCAACTGTGTACGTGGAATCCCATATTGGCTCAATAATTGTTCGGAATCGTCATAATAGTTAACAGTTAAAACCCCTAAATATGTTATTTGAGGCAGGTTGTTCCAAGTATACCCATAATATGAACCGGAAGCTGTTTCTGTAACGACATTATTTTTACACAAATTTTTCAAATTATCAACATCAGTGGTTGTATTCCCTGTATCTGTTGTTGTATATTTACCAGTTATGATGACCCGTCCAAATACGTCATATTTAGTAAATAGCCATTCTTTGCGGAGTCGCAGGTTCCCATCTTGCGAAAGGACCAATCTGTCGGCTTTATCATATACCATATAAATCCAGTCGCAGCCAGGCAATCGTTTCTGAATGCAATTGCCACGTTCATCGTACTTGTACAAGTAAGCATACCTTCTTAAAACCCCGTTATTGTCATCAATCGTTCCAGTAACTGGAAGTGAATCAGTTGCTATAGGTGGTATTACGTAGCTAAGTTGCCCGAAGTCGTTGTACACGTAATAACAGTTCTGCTGAACGGGATATTCTAAACAGGATTAAGCGGATTGAACCGGATAATGGTTTTGTAAAAAAAAGAATGGCATAACCTCACCCTTGACCCTCACTGAGCTTGTATACATTAATTCCTTGATAAATATATGAAAAAGGTCTACATTTTTATTAGTATTCTAGTTATAACATTCTTCAAAATATGCCCGGTTTCGGCTCAGGTTGCGAATGTTTACATAAGTGAGATTATGTATGATTCGCCATTGCAAGAGGACAAATTCAATAATTCAGCAGATCACAATAACGGTGAATATATTAAGTTGTTCAATCCCACGAATCAAACGGTGAATATATCCGGTTGGGTAATAAAAGGAACCGAACAGGCAGAACAATTTGCTTTCCCAACAGGGACTATCATTCCGGCACAAGGTATCTTATTAGTTGCCTATACATCGAACAGCGGATTTAATTTTGCGCTTTTTTATCATCTTGACAACACTGTAAAAGTGATTAATCAATCGGCAATTATTTTATATAACAAAGGTGAAATGGTAAGTTTATATGACGCATCAGCCAACTATCTTTTCCTGAACTTCCCGGGTCTTTAAATTCTATCTGTTGCTTTACAATCTGATCACCTGACCTGTAAGCATTGCGTTCGGTGGTGAGTTTCTGGGAAGTTTGTGCCTGGACAAGTAAACATGCAAAATATACGAAAATAGGTAATGTAATATTTCTCATAATTCACAATTGAGTATAATAACAAAAGGATAAGGAATAAATATATTTAATGTTTAAATATATTTTAAGGCGTAAAGATAATATACATTTTTTAAATTAAACAATTTTAATTAATTTATTTTTAGGACACACCATTTTACAACTACATATATTATAGTGGTTTAAAAATTACTTATAAAGAATATTTAGGACATGGATATTTGTTAACAAAAAAAGAACAAAATAATGTCTGTTTTAAGCACAAAGAGTTATAAAAAATACAATTACAACAACTTGTATGTGAAATTAATATCAAGATACGATTGGAACAACATTTAACTCGGTTTGGGTACAGTGGGTTACTACCATTTTATGGGTCGGACAGGTTAGGGTGTTAAACCCCCGTCCCTCCGGATATCTAAAATCTTAAATAAAAGTACAAATGGTTATGCCTGGTTGTTGGGATTTGCAATTATACAGATTTGTAATCCGCTAAACTCTTCAAGTCATACTAATGTCACATCCAATAATCCTTTTCCGCCAGCCCAATCAATGGCCAAACTATCTTGTAATCTTCCTCCCGGTTCACAATTTCAGCCTTCACAGGATTCTCGTGGATATAGTTTAGTTTCTGATTGAAATAATCGTTCAGGTAAATCTCCTGGGCATCGTTCCCTTCCTGCCAAAACCTGTAACTCTTTATCTTCTTATCATTCTTCGCCGCATATTCAAATCGGTTCACCATCCATTCCCGGCGGCTCTCGGTACTTTCCACCAACAAGGTACGAATGATTTCCTTACTTGTAAATTTCTTGAAGTCACGCAATATATCCGATACTCTATTCTCACCAGACGACCCCACAATCATGTGCATATGGTTCGTCATCAGTACCCAGGCATAGATAATCAGCCCCTTTTCTTTCTGGCAGTATTGCAACGACTCGATAATGATATGCCGGTAAAGGGGTCGTGAGAATATATCCACCCAATCCACCACGGTGTCCGTTACAAAATACACCTCACCGTTTATCCGGTTTTTGATATCCATTTTTTCATGATTTTAAGGTTTGCAAATATAGTGAATATCTTTTAATAAATGAGAATGGCGGAATGCAATTCCTTATAGTACAAGGAGCTGGGATTGCAAATCCCAGCTGTCAGGCAATACCATTTTTTCATTGAATGAAGGACAGATCCGTTTCGACGGGGCTCGTTTTAATTCGTTTTAAGCCCATAAAATAGAAAATGGCAAGTATACACCCACCATTTCCCTTTCATTTTTCATTTTCTAGTATTGATTTACAAGCTTTTATTTTGATAACGCCAAATCTGATACATTACCTGATATCTCCGATTGCTGCAGCTTCCTCAACATGAAGAAAAACGCCATGTACCACCGCCCCACCCTCATCAAGGATCCCCGTCCCACCTGATATCATTGGTTGATTAAGTTGGTTGATGGCTTGGTTGGTTTACAATAGAGGGCTTCACTTTAAAGTGAAACTCTCCATATTTGTTTGGTAAGTTAATGATAATATGTAGTGTATCTTACTACTAAACTAAAACTACCGACTATAACTATTAACTATTAACTATCCCACCACCAGCACTTTCCCGCACCCTGCATACTTCACCTCCACCGGCTCACCTGTGAATCCTACATTCCCAAATTCAACCGCCATGCTTAGCAGCACCGTCACATTGTCTGTAAGTTCAGCCACTTGCGTTACATCCATTTGCACACTCATGATATGTTCGGGGAGGATGGTCTGTGTAGAGTTCCATTCACCGGTCAAGGTTTCGCTGGCACCATGCAGGTTAAATACCATCGGTTCGTAATCATCGATAGCAGGATTATACACCATGTCCGATACGGTACCCAGGCAGATGATCAACCTGAAAAAAGGAAGCTTTTGAATGTTCAGCAAATCAATATCGGTATTAATACGGGGGATGGTCACCCCGGCTTTTAAACTATCGCGATTCAACTCCAACCGGGGTAAAATGCGCAACACCGTGTTGAACGGATAGTTCCGGTTGAAATTAAAACCTTCCATGGCCTTTGGGTAGGTGGATAGTTTCAGGCTTCATGTACCCACTTGTGATTCGGTGTCCAGCTTCATCAGGTTCTTACCCATGCCGCTCAATACCGGAATCAGGTTATAATCCGCCAACCGGTGCAGCCCCCCGAAGGCATACCGCACCATCGACCCGAACTTGGAGCTTCCGCCAAATTCTTTTTGTTGCTTGCGCAGACCTTCAAACTTAGGCGAGGTGGTTCCGCGTTCCGTGTCTCGTGTTCCGCGTTCCGTGTTCAAGAGTTTAAGAGTTTGAAAGTTTGAGGTTACTGCTGGCTACCAACATCTTACTACCGACTACCAACTATCGACTGCCGACTACCCACTATAAACCTTCCTGCCTACTTCCTACAACACTCTTGCTTGCAAATGTACACAATTACTTTTAAATACCATGATAATACCATGATAATACGTACCTATTAAATACGTATTATGTAGGTAGTATGTACGTATTATGTACGTATTATGTACGTATTGTCTCAAGACACTTGTAGGAAGTAGGCAGGAAGATTTATTCAGCAAACGCAGGAGCAAAGGATGATTTTAATGCTTAATATTATAATATTTATAAAATATGCTGTAAAACATGTTTAAAAAATTAAATGTGACTATTTGGGATTATACTATAAATAATCTGTAAATTTGTTGCGTTAACAAATCAACGGATTGAATACTATCACACTGAAAAAATATGCAGACAAAAAAAAGCCCTTGCATTAGCTAACTTTATGAGAGAAGTTTCATTTAATTTGCTTACTAAAATATCTTTCCACATGAAATATGAAAATCTCAGGACGTAGTGGAAAATATACATCCCCTTCTGAGCCTTTGGGTGGTTAGAGAGTGGGAATATAATTGCGGGAGTTACTTTTGCAGGTAGTTGCAGATATCTTTTATACATTTTTCGATGGGAGTAAACTTGAAATCAAGGGCTTGTTCTATCTTCCGGGAGGAATAACAGGTGCGATTGATGGCTGTCAGGGCTGTTCTGCTATCAATCAGGGGATTGGAATGAGTTATCTTCCCTGCTATCTCAAAAAAGACACCAACTATCAACAGCAAGCCTTTACGCACATTAAACAGGGGGCGGCGTTTTCCAAAACCATCGGCCATAAAGTTCAGGATCTCTCGGTTGGAACAATTTTCGCCTACCAGTATGAACCTTTCTCCCGAGGTATCACTTCGAGTAAGGAGTATCATGGCTTTTGCCACATCACGTACATCGACATATCCGCTTCCGCCGTTGGTGTAAAACAACAGGCCTTTACGGACCTGAGTGAATAGTTGTGAACTACCTGTATTAGTCCCTGAGACACCTAAAATTACACCCGGATTCACAATAACCGCATTCAGTCCTGCCTTTATACCATTCCAGACTTCCTGTTCGGAGTTGTATTTACTTCGGGAATAAAGTGAATGGGTGAGGGTATCAATCCAAACGGAGTTTTCATCTACAGGTTTATTGTCAACGGCATTCCCGCAGGCAGCAATGGAACTTACGAAACAAAACCTGGTGACGTGATTGTCAAGGGCTGCGCGAACCACATTACGTGTTCCCAGTACATTGGTATCCGTTAGGGTTTCGGCTTTTGAACCTAATGATACCACTGCAGCACAATGGTACACAACCGAAATGCCGTGCATGACTTCCCGTATGGATACTTCATCGAGGACATCGGCTATTTTCCAATCGATACGGGATAAAAACTGGTCGGGAGTTGACGTATAAAAACTGAAGATCGCACGTAATGGTTCCAGGTTGCTTGACGGACGACGAATTGCTGTCACACGGTCATTTTCCTGCAACAACTGCCAGATTAAATTTCCTCCCACCAACCCTGTGGCACCCGTTACCAGTATCATTCTTTCATTTTTTGAATTGTTGTCCAAAAATACGGAAAGAAAACTGTATTTTTGCATTTAATTTCACGATTCGTTTAAAACATATCCAAAACACCCTATGCAAACCATTTGCGTTTACTGCGCTTCAAGCTCCCAGGTGAAACCAAGTTACTTTAAAGCAACCAAGCGGCTGGGAAAGATTCTGGCCGGCGAAAATCTATCCATTGTTTACGGTGGGGGTTCTATGGGGCTTATGGGTGAGCTGGCTGATAGCACCCTGGCAGCAGGGGGGAAAATCACTGGAGTGATACCGCGGTTTATGTGTGATGTAGAATGGAATCATACGGGGTTGACGGAATTGATTTTGGTGGATACGATGCATGAGCGGAAGGAAAAGATGGCCATGATGGCCGATGCAGTAGTCGCACTGCCCGGTGGTTGCGGTACCCTGGAGGAATTACTGGAAGTTATCACCTGGAAACGGCTGGGTATTTTCACAAAACCGATCGTGATTGTGAACCTGGAAGGATATTTTGATGCATTGGTCACCATGTTGAACCGGGCGGTAGACGAACATTTTATGCGGGATGAACATCGCCGTATGTGGGAAGTAGTAGAAAACCCGGAGGAAGTATTGGGAGCAATTCGAAATTCAGATCACTGGGACTCAAACGCACGAAACTTTGCAGCACTGTAATTCAGAGAATGATTCAACAAGACACCATACAAGCACTAAACGACAGTACTAAAACAACACCCGACTCGTTGGCCAGAATCGATTCGTTGGCCAGGGTAGACTCGTTGAAGGACATTGCTGATTCCATAAAGGCGATTGTGCATCTTCCCAGAGGCTTTATCGGGATTCCACATCCTTCTCTCCCTCAGACGGAAAGCTGGGTATTCATCATGTTAGTGGGTTTATTTTTTCTACTTGTATATTCTATCTCCCGCTCAGGTGGTTTCTTTACGGAGACTTTTAAAGCCTTTTTTCAAGTCAAGGAACGCTCGAGTATATTTAGCAAAGCCACGGTAAATGATATTCGACTGCGTATTTTACTGATTGTTTTCTCCATTGGAGTATTAAGCCTGTATATTTACCTGATAATATTTAAATCGACAAATTCTTTTTCGTTGTTGACTTATAGTTATTTTTTGATGATTACAGCCTTGTTTTTCGGATTCAAATCGTTGTTGATTGATTTGCTTGGATATGTTTTTCTAGTCCCTACAAGCCTTAAGATGGCAAAGGAAGGTTATTTTAATATCGTCTCCATGTTAGGGATGATCTTATTCCCCGTGTTGATATTTCAAATCTATATTCCGGGCAATTTGTATGAAATTCCATCCACTATTAGCCTCATAGCATGTATAGGAGCCTGTATACTCGTCATAATTAAACTATTTCAAATATTTTTCCATAAAATAGCAGCAACTTTTTATATAATGTTGTATCTTTGCACCCTCGAAATTTTACCCCTGATCCTGTTATATAGGGTGTATAAATTGATAGTATAGTGCGATTTAATTATTTAACTTTATTACTTTGAAAATCAAGAAGATATTAGTCTCCCAACCGAAGCCGGCAACCGAAAAGTCGCCTTATTTTGACATCAGTGAAAAGTATAATGTCAAAATCGAATTTCGTCCGTTTATCAAGGTAGAACCTATTTTAGCCAAAGAATTCAGGACTCAACGCGTGCAGATTCCTGAATATACTGCTATTATATTTAATGCACGGCACGGCATCGATCACTTTTTCAGACTCTGTGAGGAAATGCGTATCACGATTCCGGAAACCATGAAGTATTTTTGTGTGTCGGAATCAGTAGCATTGTACCTGCAACGTTACATTCATTACCGCAAACGGAAGGTGTTTTATGGAGCGACCGGCAAATTAGCAGAGTTGGTGACGATTATGAACAAGCATCCTGAAGAAAAATACTTATTTATCACCTCGGATGTTCAAAATGAAGACACTATCGCTACGCTTGAAAAATCAAAAATAGTGTACGATAAAGCTATCATGTACAAAACAGTGAGTAATGATTTTGGACCTGATGAAGAGTTTAACTATGACATGCTCATATTTTTCAGCCCTATTGGAATCAATTCATTAATGAAGAACTTCCCGGACTTTGTACAGGGAGAAATTCAAATAGCCGGTTTTGGCGCCACCACAGCTCAGGCGGTTAAGGATGCCGGATTGCGGTTGGACATTGAAGCCCCACTGCCCGGAATGCCTTCCATGACTATGGCACTCGAGAATTTCCTCAAGGAAAATATGAAAAAGAACCGGAAATAATTCGTTTCAACAATTTAATTACTATCCCGAAAGTATCGAAGAATTTCTGTACTTTTGGGATAGTTTATTTATAAACAATGAACCACGAGAATTCATTTTCCAAATCGGAGCATTTATGTGGCGAAAAGCGCATAACCCGATTATTCACACAAGGGGAGGCATTTATTGCTTATCCGTTGCGGGTGGTTTATCTGTTAGAACCTAAACGTGACCAGGAATCAACATCTATATTAGTCAGTGTACCGAAGAAACGTTTCAAACGTGCTGTAAAACGCAACCGGCTAAAACGTCTGATGCGGGAAGCCTACCGCTTGAACAAACAGATGTTGATTGAAAAGTTAGGAGACAAACAATTGCAAATTCATATGGCTTTCAATTATGTATCGGACGATGTACTTGAATTTGCGGCTGTCGAAAAGAAAATGAAGCTTGCACTCCAAAAACTGATTGATAAAATCGACCTGTTATGAAAAAGGTACTCCAGTTTATAGTATTGCTCCCGGTTTATTTCTATCGCTACAGTATATCCCCGCTTATGCCTCCACGTTGCAGGTACACCCCCACCTGTTCGGAGTATGCCATAGAAGCCGTAAAGAAACATGGGATTCTGAAAGGTGGCTGGCTGGCTATTAAGCGTATCGGCAGCTGCCATCCCTGGGGAGGAAGCGGATACGATCCTGTACCTTGAACATTCTAACGTTTGAAATCGATAGGTTTAAGGTTTTATTGTAGTTTTAAAGAAAAATTGTATCTTTGCTCTTCGCATGTTTTTTTATAAATACCAGCATCGATTGAAAAACCTGATAAAACATATCATCCTCTTCCCCTTTTCGATCATTTACGGAATCATCACCGGATTCCGCAATTGGTTGTTTGATCAAAGTTTAATTCCTTCCACTTCATTTAATATCCCCACTATTTCTGTGGGAAATCTGGCGGTAGGTGGTACCGGTAAAACACCCCATACCGAATATATACTTGCCCTTTTACAAACGGAATGGAAATCCGCTATGCTTAGCCGAGGTTATAAGCGGAAAACAAAAGGATTTATTCTGGCCGATCAGAAATCGAACAGCGAGATACTTGGGGATGAAGCCTTTCAAGTATTTCAAAAGTTTCCGAATGTAACAGTGGCAGTGGATGAGAAGCGGGTTCATGGAGTAAAAAAACTATTAGAACTTGTTCCGGATATTCAACTGGTAGTGCTCGATGATGCTTTTCAACACCGTTACATTCAAGCTGGTCTATCGATCTTGTTAACCGATTATTCCAACTTATACACTCAGGATATGTTGCTTCCGGCTGGCAACCTACGGGAATGGAAAAGCGGCAGCAAGCGTGCCAACATCATTGTGGTTACAAAATGTCCCGAGGATATGAAACCGATTGACATGCGTATATTTGAATCTGAATTGCATCCTGAAACCAACCAGATGTTATTTTTCTCCAGTTTTATCTATGATGAATTAAAACCCGTATTTCAGGAATCAGATCATGAGAACTGGACCTATGAAGGATTGAAAGAAAAGAATGCCGATGTATTGCTGGTGGCGGGAATCGTTTCGCCGGAACCAATACTGGGAAAGTTAGCTCACTGTACAGATAGTGTGAAGACCTTGTTTTTCGAAGATCACCATGATTTCCAACCGAAGGATTTCAGTGTCATAAGTAAACAGTTCGACATGATTACTTCTATAGATAAGATAATTTTAGTGACCGAAAAAGATGCTGCACGCCTGGTATCGAATCCTAATTTTCCAGAAGCTCTAAAATCACGAACATTTGCTATCCCTATACGGGTTGAAATACTGCACGATCAAGAAACATTATTCATTCAAAAAATAAAAAACTATGTTGTTGAAAATTCAAGAAACAGCTCATTTCCTACGCTCAAAAATACTTACTAATCCTAAAACCGGCATTATATTGGGTACTGGGTTAGGAAACCTGGTGACACAGATTACTGATAAAACAGAAATACCATACGAAACAATTCCTAACTTTCCTGTATCAACCGTGGAGGGTCACAGCGGCAAACTCATCGTTGGCAAGTTGGGTGGTGTTGATGTATTGGCTATGCAAGGACGATTCCATTTTTACGAAGGGTATGATATGAAGGCCGTCACATTTCCGGTACGTGTCATGAAAGCACTGGGCATTGAAACACTTCTGGTATCAAACGCTTCGGGAGGTGTCAATCCTGGTTTTGAAATTGGAGATCTAATGATCATAACCGATCATATCAATCTGTTTCCTGAACATCCGCTACGGGGTAAAAACTTCCCGGAACTGGGAACCCGTTTTCCCGACATGAGCGAAGCCTATTCAAAAGAACTGATTGCAAAAGCAAAAGGAATTGCTGCTAAACACAATATCAAGGTGGTAGAAGGGGTTTATGCCGGTACCACCGGACCAACCTTTGAAACCCCGGCTGAATATCGTTATTTCCGCACCATTGGAGCCGATGCTGTAGGGATGAGCACCGTTCCTGAAGTAATAGTAGCCAACCACGCCGGTATGCGTTGTTTTGGAATATCGATTGTGACCGACCTTGGTGTACCGGGGAAAATTGTAGAAGTTAGCCATGAAGAAGTGCAAGAAATTGGCAATTCGGTGCAACCGCTGATGACGCTGATCATGAAAGAACTGATACAGGACTAAGACATAAAACACTCATAATGATATAAAAATTAACTTTTAAAAATTTCAAAGTATCATTTTAAAAATTTAGTGAATATAAAAGTTTGAATTCATTAGGATTGGCTTGGTGTTTTTGCATAAAAAAATCTCCTTCTTTCTGTCGTTTTCACAAACAGGAAGAAGGAGATAAATACCTAAAAAATTGCAGATTAATAATTATCTTCAGTCAGTCACTTCAATCTTAATTTTTTTGTCTTTTACAATGATGTAGTAATCCCCTTTTTCAAGAAATTGAGTTCCATTTCCATCTACAAAACTCAAATCGCGCATTGGATCAAGTTCAAAATGGAATATTTTGGTTTCCCCACTTTTTATCTGTTGTTTTTCGAAATATTTCAATTCCTTGATTGGGCGTGAAATCGAACAATAAGGATCTGATATATACCAATGAACTGTTTCGTCTCCATCTCTTGCTCCAGTATTAGTTACAGGAATCTCAATAGTTAGCTTCTGAGTGCGCTTTATTGAAGAATTAGATGCTTTTAAATCAGCATATTGATAAGAAGTATAACTTAGTCCATAAGCAAATTCATAAAGAGCTGTAGTTGGAATATCTTTATATTTACCCTTAGCAGGCCGTGCACTTTGACGCATATTATAATAAATAGGGATTTGCCCGGTAGAATAAGGGAATGTCATCGACAGCTTTCCTGAAGGATTAATTTTCCCCGATATTACCTCTGCTACCGGAATTCCGCCAACGACACCTGGTTGCCACATTTCAACTATGGCATCACAGATAGGTTCAAGTTTGTTTAATTCAAGAGGGCGACCATTGGAAAGTAACAGGACAATCGGCTTTCCAAGTTTCTTAATTTCTCTAACGAGCTCTTCCTGGATTTGAGGCAATGCTAAGGTTGATCTGGACGCATTTTCACCACTCCATCCCCTTTTTTCACCTATACAAATAACAACCACATCGGCGACTTTAGCAACAGACCTGGCTTCTGAAAATCCTATAGTGTCAGTTCCATCAAAGTCACATCCTTTTGCATAACTCAAACTTGATTTTACTCCAAATTCCGACTTCAAACCGTCATAAATACTTGTCACATCTTCAGGACTACCATGAGCTGCCCATGAGCCCAGTAAATGCTCCCTGTTTTGAGCCATAGGACCAATCACAGCAATCTTCGAAGTTTGTGTCAACGGCAATATATTGTTATTATTTTTGAGCAATACAATTGATTCTTCGCCTATTTTTTTGCAACTGCAAAACTTTCGGGTTTTAATAACCGATCTTTCTCGGTGTATATCGGCGTAAAAGGTTGCTCAAATAAACCTAAACTGAACTTAATACGTAATACACGTTTTACAGCATCATTAAGCCGTGATTCTGATACTTTTCCTTCATTTACAAGTTTTACAAGATATTTATCATAGCAACCATTCATCATATCCATTTCTACACCAGCTATAATTGCTTTTGAGCTAGCTTCTTCCCTGTTTGCCGCTACACCTTGAGATCGTAGTTGTTCAATTGCACCCCAGTCTGAAACAACAAATCCATCATGTTCCCAGCGTTTTTTCAAGATCTCTGTTAAAGTGTATTGATTGGCACTACCTGGAATACCACTAATATCATTGAATGAACTCATTAAGGTGGCTGCCCCAGCTTTTACGCAAGCCTCATAAGGGGGTAAATATGTATCCCAAAGTGTTTGTGGAGAAATCTCGGTATAAACATAATCCCTGCCTCCTTCCGATGCACCATAGCCGACATAGTGTTTCAGGCAAGCTGCAACACGATTGCCATCATTCATATTGTTACCCTGATATCCTTTCACAGATGCAACTCCAAAAACAGCATTAGTGTATGGATCTTCACCATAACCTTCAGCCACTCGTCCCCAACGTCCGTCTCTCGCAACATCTATCATGGGTGAAAAAGTCCAGTCAATGCCAGACATCCTTGATTCCTGTGCAGCTACCAAACATGCCTGTTCTACAAGTTTAGGATTCCACGAACAAGCTTGTCCCAATGAGATTTGATAAACTGTACGAAAGCCGTGAATCACATCAAATGCAAAAATTATAGGTATACCTAATCGGGACTCTTCCATTGCCTTATGTTGTACCTGATTTCTCAGAAGTGGATCAGCATTAAAATAGATTAGTGACCCAATTTCTGCAGGGAGATTTTTCACCTCGTCTCCCACATTATTTATGTTTGAATTACGGCCTAAAGTATATTGGTTGAGTTGAGACACTTTTTCCTCAATTGTCATTCTCGAAAGTAAATCATCAATTCGTTTCTCAATTGGAACTTTGGCATCTTTATATAATGGAATATTTTTGTTTCCATTAGCAAAAAGATTCAAATTCAGGCTTAATAAGCAAAATCCATACACAAATAGTTTTTTCATTCTGTCAATTCTTTAATTTCTTTTCAATAAGTAATAATCAAATGATCAATTATTTAATTTTAAGGTAATAGTCATGCATAATGTACCAGGCCTTTTTACGGATTCCCTGATCCGAGACCAACCCTTTTCTGTTCCAACCTTCCTGATTGGCAGGGTGCATACGGAAAGGAGAACGGAAATCAAATAAAATCCATGGTGACACACCCCTTAAATTCGGGATATTTGCAAACATGGTAATGTTGTCTTTGTACAACTTAGCCTGATAATCTTCGCTCCACGAACTGGCTACAGTTTCATCTCCTGATTGTCCATAAAGTGCTTCGCCTCCAAATTCAGAAATAATCAACGGTTTGTTGGGTGTTACATTCCATTTTGCATCTTTAGGATCAAGTGGCCAGGGCTGATACCAGCCCATATATTTGTTGACCGCAACAACATCAAGTTGGGCTGCAAACGAATCATTCATTTCAAAAATTTTCTTATCTCTGTTGAAACGAACAAGATCGAATGCAGCAACGAACAACCGGGTTGTATCCATGCTTTTTCCTGTTTGCAATAATGTAGTCAGAAATTTGTTACGCTCAACGGAAGGTTGCGTTTCATTAGCAATGCCCCAAAAACCGACAGCACAACGATTTTTATCTCTGGTTATCATCTCCGCCAACATACTTTTAGCTTTTATCAACGTTGAAGCATCAGTAAAGTCAATGCCCTGCCATATCGGAATTTCCTGCCATAAAATAAAACCCATTTTTTCTGCCAATCTTACAGTATATTCATTTTGCGGGTAATGAGCCAAGCGTATCATATTGCAACCAAGCGCTTTGGCTTCAGTCAACAACATGGCTGCATCCGCTTCGGAATATGCACGCCCTTTTCGTTGAGGAATTTCCTCGTGAAAAGATACACATTTCAAAAATATAGGTTTATCATTCAAGTAAATATTTGTTCCCTTTACATAAAGATTCCGAAAGCCAATTTTCTCTTCAATACGATCTGAAACAGAAGATATTATTGCAGTATAAAGTGTTGGTGAATCTGGTGACCAACGTTTGATTTTCTTTGCTGTAAAAGAAGTGCTTGCTATACCGTTCTCATCTGTTCGCAACTTAAGTTTGATATTAAGTTCAGGAATTTCAATCCCAATATTGCTATTTGGTTTTTTATCAGACAATACTACTTGTGCATTTATCTTTTCCGGTTTGTACTTATCCAATTGAATCGAGTACTCCCTGATATAAACGTTCGGTGTTGAAACAAGCATTACATCCCGCGTAATTCCGCCATAATTCCACCAATCGAACGACATAGCCGGAATAGCATCTTTTGATCTGGTATTATTGACTTCAACAGCAATAAAATTGTCTCCCGTTTTGACTTTATCTGTTATTTCTATCTGAAAGGGTGTAAACCCACCTTCGTGACTACCAATTTCCTTTCCGTTAAGGAATATCCTGCAACGATAACTTACTGCCCCAAAGTATAGAAACTGCCGTTTTTCGTTATCCACATTTCCT
Organism: uncultured Bacteroidales bacterium; assembly: GCA_903927945.1. GTDB lineage: Bacteria > Bacteroidota > Bacteroidia > Bacteroidales > Paludibacteraceae > Paludibacter. The sequence goes on from CAIYOZ010000355.1 coordinate 16,235, forward strand.
TCAAAATGCCGGCCATACCAAATTGTACCTTCATAATACTTTAGTTCGGGAAGTTGAGAGTTCCAATCCGAAGGAACATTTAGCTGCAAGGCACCATCAAAAGAATATTCAAAGAAATCTGTTTTCCCCTGAGGTTTTTTATTTTGGTAAAGCGCCATTTTATACCCCTGATTATACTGGTCTACCATGGCACTCCATTTCCCATTTAAAGACAGAATGTGCCGTCCAAACACATTTGTCATCAGATTTTGTGCTTGAATATCCTGTATACAAAAAACAATTAGCAATGCCAGTCCGAAAATAATTTGCTTTGTGAGTGATTTCATTCTGCCTCGTTTTATTATTATTTTTTATAAATCTTCATTGCAAATCCACCACCTTTAGCCATTTTGAATGACAGTTTTCTAGTAAGCGGGATATTGATAAGTTCATGTTTATAATCCATTGCTGTTCTATTAGCATTTATTCCATCTATGTAGACATCCGCAACAAAATTTCCATCTTCCAGAAACGACAAATTTAGGTCGAGACTTCTTTCGTCCCAGTTTGTCAAAGAACCAGCATACCATATATTTTCCTTTTGGCGTGCAATAGTTATATATTTTCCGATTTCCCCGTTCAGAGAGATTGTCCGATCCCAAACAGTAGGTATCGCGGATATAAAATCTGTGCATTCCTGCTCTTTTTCATATTTAGTTGGACTGTCGCAAAGCATATTTAGCGGCGATTCAAACACCACATATTCAGCCAACTGATGGCATCGTGTCCCCTGACTCATCGGAGCATTATTTATTGGAGCAAAAGTCTTTTTAGTTCCGTTCGTCATTGCACCCTGAGTATAATCTACCGGACCGGCAACCATACGAATAAATGGCATTGTTACATCATAAGTCACCTGATCGGTTTTAATATCGCTCCACTTCATCTGTTCAAGACCATGAACAGACTCGAAATTTATTACATTAGGATAAGTGCGGTTAAGTCCCGTGGGTTTGTAAGTTCCATGAAAGTCCAATAACAGCTTGTATTTGGCAGCAACAGCAGCAGCCCGGTAATTAAAATCAACCATTTGTTGATCATCACGATCCATAAAATCAATTTTAAAACCTTTAATTCCCATCCTAGAGTAATGTTCACAAACTTTCTCCATATCACGTTCGAAAGCATAATATCCTGCCCAAAGTATTAATTCAACGTTCTTTGATTTACCGTAGGCAACCAGTTTCTCCAAATCAATTTCCGGAACTACCTGAAATAAATCGGCTTGCATGTTTACAGCCCAGCCTTCATCCAGAATAACATAATCGATATGATTTCGAGAAGCAAAATCAATATAAGCCATATAGGTTTTATTATTCACTCCCACTTCAAAATCCACATTGTAAATTCCCCAGTTATTCCACCAGTCCCAAGCTACTTTTCCGGGTTTTATCCACGATATATCCTGAAGTTTTGATGGAGCGGCCAGTCTATACACCATATCATTGTTTGCCAAATCCATATCTTGCAAACTGACAATGGCTATACGCCAAGGAAATGCTTTCTGACCTTTACATTGGGCAATGAAAGGCTCCGGCTCTGTAACAACCTGCTGCAACTTATTATAACCACCCTGTATAGTTGTTTTAGGATATGGAGCAAAAATGCCTTTTAATGATGTAGATTTGTTTTTGTTAATCAAAAACATGCCCGGATAACTTTCCAAATCAGATTCTGCAATACAAACTTTTTTCCCATTGCCCAAATCAATTACCAATGGACTAAATGCCAATCGGTCACTGTTCATTCCACTCAAAGGAGTATACGTGTAAATGTTCTCAAAAGAGTTGAAAAATTGCTTTTCAACCTCTTTATCTTTACTTTTCACATAAGGAATATAGGCATTGTAATCTTTCCCAAAATTGAATGTAGCCTCTTCATTTATAACTGTAAAATCCGTTTTTAGCGAGGAAACAAAACGGTAAGCTATACCATCATCGTAAGCCCGAAACACGATTCTAAAGTCTCCTTTAAAACTCATTATCATTTCATTGAAATGATCTTCAACAATCTTTTTTTTATAGAATGGTGAATTGATTGTTTGATTTATTGAATTGTTTTGCACCTTCGTAATTCGTGGTGACTCTCCCCAAACAACTCCATTGCCGAGCTTCATGGCTATTGGAGACGGATTTATTACAATTGTATTTTCTTGTAAAAGCTCATAAGTTATGTTAGATCCAATCTGAACGCGAATTTGCAACTTCCCATCGGGTGATTTTAGTTCGTAAGTTTTCTGAGCACACAAGAATGATGTGACCAGAAACAACAAAGCAATTAAAGTGTATTTTCTCATAAATTATTATGTATTAATTATTTGTATACTATTTATCAAATAAGCTTTATTCTATCTCATACTCAAACAGTACAAAATCATTTTCCTTTGGTATCGACACCTCAATACCTCTGCCATCGTAAACAGAGGCAATGGTGGAACCATTGTTTCCAAGCAGTAACTTACATTTTACTTTATCTCCTTTCGAGAACCAAGCTGAAATGAAAGCAGAACTTTCTGTAGTTTTTTCTCTGAAAATTAGCAGATAGCCAGTTTTACCATTAATAGACTGAAAACCTGTCCATGATTTTCCTGATGGCTCATTGCCTATTGGAAGTATCACACCCGAATGAAAATCGTGTTGAAGTTTCTTGTAACCATTAATCAATCTCTTGATACCAAATGCTTCTTCAGGCAAGTTAGAACCCTCAAACCAAGCCAATGGCTGACCTGCCATTGCGGTAGCAAAAAGATAATCAAATGAATAATTTGCTGGTGCAAATTTATCAACGCCATATTTCTCTGTATTTCTCCATTTATTTAAAAACTCAACTTGTATTTTTTCTGCCGGCACATATTTTGACAATTGCCACAGGTTTCGAAGTGTCCAGTAGGGGTAATAGTTTTGCCAATCCGTATATCGGTTTTCCAAAAATACATTTCCATATTCATTCAACATATGATAACCACCTCTTTTGCCAGCTGTTGCATCTAAATTAAACGAAACATCGTTTTTCGTTTCTGATAAAACCTTATCAAAAAGATTCCGCAAATTAATTTCAGCTTGCTTACTGAGAATGGATAGTCCATCAATTTTAAATATTCTTATTCCATATGTTTTATACAAACGAATCAAAGTTTGAGCATCTTTTTCCCAATCGGCAAAATCGTTCTGGACGCTTGGATTAAACCATAAACAAATCTCAATTCCCAGTTTCCTGCCTTTTTCCACAACCGGAGTGAGACCATTAGAATATTTTATTGAATCTGGTTTCCAATAATCTTTATTACTCCAAATACTATTGAATGTACCTCTGACTACTGCAGAGTTGGGACTCTTGCCAGTTTGCCATCCATCATCTATCTGAAAATGGGTAATCCCTAGTTTGGCAGCATAATCCAGTTCTTGTAAACAAAATTTTTCATTCACTTTAGCATCCTGACTTCGATCTCCCCAGGTATTCAACATTATCATTTCGTCACGCTCCTGAGATGTTTTCCGAATATTCTTTTGGTATAATCGGAGAGCTATCAACCCATTGAGTTCAGTCTTGCCATATACGCCAATTACACATCCGTAGGTCTTAACCCACCTGTCTGGTTTTATATCACTCCCTAAAATTCCTAATCCATTGACGGTAAATCCCCCAAATTCTGCGCTAAAATCGGAACCCTGATATGCTAACTGAGCTCCTGAACACGGAGCTTCTTTCAAAAAGAAAAATCCATTTTCTGATTCGCTATTAGTAGCAAAAAGCAGATTTCCCTTATATGAGCTTTTTCGATATGAAAGAACCTTTTGTTCGTGCACTAAATTGTTATTCCAATCGGTTACATCCTGAAATTCTATGACATTCAGATTCCAGTGTTGTCCTTTAAAATGAACCTGATCCAGTGTAGACGACATTTGCTTAGACTTCATGTCTTCTGTAAACTCAATATTCTTCAAATCGACCTGATTCACTTCTTTCCCAGCCAACAAACCGTTTAACGATCCTTTTATATAAGTTTCACAAGCTATTACAGGACTATTTACATAAATCCGATACACTCGTTTTACATCAAGAGGTCCTAAAGTAATTAGAACAGTGGTTTCAAGATAACGAGTGTGAATTTCATTTTCGTTGACCCACAATGATTTAAATGTAGACTCAGACGTAACTTTTGCATCTTTTTGAATACTAAAATCAGGTACACGTGACAAGTTTTGCCAACTCTCTTTATTTATTTTATTTGTTAAGCTATATGTAATAAGATTTCCTTTATTCCATAGAAATTTTCTCTCTATCAGACTATTACCGATAGACAGAGTATCGTTTTTCAAGTAGCAATAACAGGAAGACTTCGAATAAGTAAAAAATATAGATTGTAACGTGAATAAAATGATAAAAATTCGCTTCATAGGATTTATCTTACAGGTAATATTTTTTTCATCAAATCCGCAAAAATAGCTGCCATTCTCTGCTGTATATAAGATTTTTCTCCTCGAACAGGGTGCTTACCATATATAATGCCTTTATCCGTTTCATTATCGGTTGCATAAAGCAGACTATATTGTTGTCCCGTAACCGGATGTAACGAATTTTTTGAGAAGCCAATAAATTTATCAAATTCAACTAAAGGTATTCCCCATTTTTCTGACAGCTGACGAACAGACGAATTATAAACTACCCTCTCATCATGCCAAGCGGTACATAAAACGATTATAGCAGGTTTCCCCATAGGTGATTTATAGTATTTAGATTTAGGATTATTTCGCAATTCATAGCATTCTGTTATATATCTTTTTATTACGTAATCGAAGGCTGCAGCATAATTACTGCGGTCAAAAGGCATTTTATAATCTGTATATTTATCTTTTAGCTGCAATTCGTCAAATACATCTTTATTATGTACCTGCATAATTACAAAAACATCAATTTTCTCAAGCTCGTCAGTAGAATATAAGGTTCCATTATTCATTCTGTTAGCTGTATTTGCAATTGCCTCTCCACCAATGGCTCTGTTAATTGCTTTTGCACTTAGTTTACGACACCCCATTTCAAACCATGTATTTTGAGACGAAGCAAATGATGCTCCTGTCAGTAAAATATTATAGTTATAAATTGAATCGGGTTCTGCAGCATCCATCCTCACAAATAACATCAACAGAATGGCTATAAAATAAAATTTTTTCATTTCAATATTCACTTTTTATTTAAGTACTTTGGACGTTTTAAACTCTCAACTTCATTAAACTTTTGATTGTCAGGCAGCCCGTCCTTTTTTCCAACTCCCTCTTTCATCAAAACTTTAAATTCATCTAAATGTGACTGATAAATCATCCTGGGTGTGGTGTTATATTTATTGCAAAGTGACGCTGCAATACCTACAACCTCACCCATCATCCCGGTGGTACGCATTACCCGAACTGTACCTAATGCTACATGTGTAACACTGATATCGCGACCAGCCATAAATAAATTATTAATATTTCTGGTGTATAAGCAACGATATGGAACACTGTATGGATAGATGAAGATATGTTTTGTTGTTGATTTAAACTCAGCACCAGGAAACATTCTCGAATTTATTGTATCCGGAATATGCAAATCAATGCTCCAGGTTGTAGTAAATGAGCCATCTTCATGGAAAACATTTTTATCAATATCATCTTGTTTTAAGACATAATCTCCAAGTAATCTGCGAGATTCCCTTTTTCCGGCTATGTAAGCAACCCACTTTAAATTCAGGTTTTTAAATTTCTCATTATTCTTAAATTGATTCTTAAGAAAACTCCAATTTGAGTAAACTACCAAAAGTCCATAATCACGAATACGTTCAAAATCTTTTATTTGATCATAATTCATACCTGTCTCCCAGGTCCATTCTCCCTTTGTAACTTTTTGACAGCTTTTTTCATTGAAATTGACACCATATTTAAAAACCGGAAATGTAGTTGGTTTAGGATTAGCAGAAGAATTCCATTGAACGGAGGCGCCCATCGTCATTTTATCTGACTTTTCGGGTGCCAATTCCTCTCCATATTCATCTCGACTTTCACGTCCCATTCTATAATCTGCGCCTGCCAAATAGCCTATTGTACCATCTCCTGTACAATCTGAAAATAGATTTGATTTAAAACAAACTTCTTCACCAGTTTCAACTTCTTTTGCGATTATTGACTCAATCCTGCCATTATTAGTTTCAACAGAAATTGCATGAAAGTTTGAAAACAGTGTAATGTTCTTTTCATTAGAAATAAAGTCTGATTTTTTATTATCCTCATAAAAATCAGCTTGTTGTGCATTCCCTTCCCGATACTGACCAAATTCACGTATCATTCTACCAAGTCTGTCGTTCCGTCCTTTCTCAATAGATCCTCCTAAATGAACCCTTACTTCGGAACTGTTATTGCCACCAAGTACCGGCCTGTCTTGTATCAAAGCAACCTTACATCCTAATCTGGCAGCAGATGTAGCGGCACAAATACCCGCAACACCTCCACCAACAACGACAAAATCAAACTTCTCAACCTTCTCAGGACTAGTTGGTATATTCAGAAGTTTTTTTCGGAAAAGAGGCAAGTCATTTACATTATTTGAAGGAATTTTTCCATTTTCTGTAGTGAAGTAAATAGCATCGCATCTTCCATCAAAACCCGTCAAATCACGCAATTCCAGAGTTGTAAGTTTATCTTTAATCGTTACTTTTCCAGCGGATTGCCACATCCACTGATTTCCCTCTGTGCCCAATATTGGTAAAAGACGTTTTATACCTACTTTTAGAGTAAAAGCACCTGGACCTTCTCCCTTATACCAAGGTGAAGTCCAGTTAAATGTGCGTACATAAACATTATAAGTACCAATGGTTGGGAATGATATTTCCGTAGATGCATTTACAACAGGAGACCCCATTCCATGAGCCAATAAGTAGGGTGAACCCATCAAATCCATAAATTGTTGATCAACAACCCAACCCCCTTTGTTTTTGAAACTTTCTGTCTCAACTAGAAGATCAGAAGCAAATAACGAATTACATGTAAATAAAATAAGTAATACTACAAATTTCCTCATACTTTAAATTATAATTTTAATACTATTAATTCAAAATTTAAAAGATAAAACTCCCATTATTCACGATATTCATCATATCGTAAACACCGATAAGACTGTACAATTATCGCATAAAGTACAATCAAAAAAATACTTGATATCAGTATTATTTTAACGAAGGTTAATAGCCGGGGTTTTGCTTGATATTATTGTTTGTTGTTATTTCTTCTGTTGGAATTGGCCATAAATACTGTCTATCATCCCACACTCTCTGAGATAGTACAGCTATTTGGTCTGCGTTTTCCATTGCAGAGAAATCTGCAATTCCGTCATCATCTATTTTGGGAGTGGATGGCCAAAACCACAATCCTTTCGAAGTTACAACCTGACGCAAGAGTGTCGCAGGATATAATATTCCATAATTTTTTGTATTTAAAGCCTTTGCTGCTAATTTCCACCTTACAAGATCCATATAACGAAGCCCCTCATTGGCAAATTCAACACGACGTTCCAACCGAACAATCTGACGCATTATACTTTGAATATTGAATGTAACAGATGGATATTTATTGACATCTGTTACAGCTACTCCATAAGCACGAGCCCTAACGCGATTAATAGCACTGATTACTGTTTCATCAATCTCATTCAACTCAATTTTTGCCTCAGCATACATCAATAGAATATCTGCGAACCGCATAATTACATAATCGTTTTCCACCTTTTTTCCATTTTCCAACCATGTGGAATTAATACCTTTTTTCCAAACCAAAGCATTAAAAGATGCATATTGATCAACAGCTCTGTTATCACTATTTTTTTGTCTCTTCCCCGTTAAATAGTTCATTACATTTAGTGAGTCAGGATGTGGATTGTAATCAAAGTTTAAGTGATTCGTACCAAATTCAACAATTGTTTTTGAACAACGCGGATCTCTGTTTTTAAATGGGTTATGCGGATCAAATAGCGGGGACTTATCAATAGGCAATCCATCTGTACATAAAAATGCAGCAAATAAATCCCAAGATGGAGTTGCAGCACCATAACCTGTTGCATTGCGTGTCAGCTCATTATTTACCAACCAGTCACTTAATGTTACTCCATTTTCAATAGACCTTGGAATTAAGAGGATATTCTCTTTTGTATTCTTTGTAGTAGCTAGAAATAAATTTACAAAATCAGGATGCAGATCATATATTCTCAAATCAATACAACTCTTAGCTGCTTGAGCTGCTATTGCCCAATCATTATTATACAATGCAAAACGCGCTTTCATTGCCAAAGCAGCCCCTTTTGTAAATCGCTGTTCTGTATTGCTTATATATGAAACCGGAAGATCAGCTATGGCCCTATCAAAATCGGCATATACCAATGGTATTACATCTTTTTTTGGAGTTCTCCCCAATTTCAATGACTGGTCAATATTAATATTTGTTGTTAAATAAACTACATCTCCGAAATACGAAATCAATGTTGCATATTTACATGCTCTTACAAAGTAGGCTTCAGCGCGAAATTGTTTTACTTTATCCACTGATAATCCATTGGCATTCTCAGTTTTGTCCAATAGGATATTAGCCAACGTAATTGCTTTATAATTTTGCGACCATAAAGAGATTACATACCATGTTTGACCATTTAATGTCCCATTAAGTATCTCATTCCGATTTGAATTTCGATAAGTGAAATTATCTGATTCTTGTTCAGTATCCTCAAGAACAGGACTCCAATAGCCCATTTTATAAAACTCATTGGCAGCCATTTCTACTTCATCATCGCTTGCAAACCAGGTTCCAGAGGTTGCCTGTGTTAATGGAAGTAGATCTAATCCACTACATGAGCTTAGGATCAACATCGCAATTAAAATATAGATTTTCACACTATTTCTCATGAGAATTTGTACCAAAATCTAGTGAAACGCCAAAAATATATGTTGTCGTAATAGGATATGAAATAGTTCCCATCTCAGGATCCCAACCTTTAGGATAATTACTAATACTGAAAAGATCTGTTACAGTAGCATAAACTCTTAGTTTGCTTATCCCTAGCACTTTAATCAATCGATCTGGGAACGAATATCCTAATGATAAATTCTTTAAGCGAAAATACCCACCATCGTATAACCAGAAATCAGACATTACCATATTTGATTCAACATTAACACGTGTTAAACGAGGATATTTTGCTTTAGCATTCTGAGCATCTGTATTGAAGGTACTCCAGTAATTTCCATCAATCAATGCAGGTATATTTCCATAATCACCACGTAATGGTTCCGCCATGTCTCTTTCCAATCTAACTGTCTGCTTACCAATCCCTTGAAAAACTATAGAAAGATCAATATTATGATAACCAATAAATAAGTTGCCACCATATAAATACCTTGGTAAAGAACCTCCTAAAAGCACCCGGTCATATTCTGGTGAAATTATACCATCAGGAACACCATTAGGTCCTGATATATCTTTATATTTGATATCTCCAACTTTTGTATTATTATTAATCTTCGGAGAATTTTGCACATCTTCATTCGTTAGAAACAATCCATTGCTCTTGTATCCATACCATTCGTTAAATTCACTGCCTTCAAACATAACTTTGTCTCCGAGAAATTTTGTTCCATGGAGATCACCCATTATAGAAATAAAATCTGAAAAATTCAAAGATGCACCGTATTTCCAGTGCCCAATATGATCACTCCAATTTAAATCAAACTCATATCCATTTGTAGACATTTTCCCGGCATTTACTTGAGGATCAGTCATTCCCAAATAATCAGGGATTTTCAACGATAAAAGCATATCGGTGGTATTTTTCACATAATAATCAGCACAAAAACGTAACCTGTTTTGAAGGAGACTCAGATCTAATCCAAAGTCTGTCGATACAGTCTTCTCCCATGAAATATTATTTACTGCATATTGCTTTTGTGCTGCAGTTTTTTGAGATTCTACTTCCCCATTATTATAGAATAAAGCATTACCAAATGCCATTGTAGATAAATATGGGTAATTCCCAATGCGTTCATTACCAAGTGCTCCCCACGATGCTCTCAATTTAATTGTTGAAACCCACTCTGGTTTGATATTTTTCATAAAAGGTTCATCAGTCAAAACCCATCCCGTGGAGAAAGCGGGGAAAATACCCCAACGGTAATTCTTCGCAAATCTGGAGGAACCATCATAACGAACATTGGCCTGAAAGAGGTATTTGTTATCATAACTATACATCATTCGGCCAAACCAGGATTGATATGCATATTCATATGCAGATCCTCCATTATCTCTGACAGTTTGTGGTCCTGAATCCAAATAGGGATATTCTGTCAGTGTGTATTCATCTCGTGAAGCTGACAAAACTTCAATATGTTCAAAATGGTTTTCTGCTCCACCCATCAAATTCAAACTATGCTTCCCAATTATTTTCTTATAACTGGCAATTAATTGAGAAGTTATATAGTAACTATCATCCCGTTCTTCAGTAAGTTTTGTTGTACTGAAAGGAATTCCATTATTTTCGAGATATCCCCCAATAACATCTGGATTGTCTGATAAGGTATATGTCGCTTTTTCCTGAAATGATTTAATTTTATTAAAGCTAAACAAAGGGGCAAAAACTAAAGATAATGTAAAATCTTTAAATGGTTTATAGTCAATTGAAGATTTTCCGCCCACTATTGTATACCACCTGTCAGAAATTCCTCCTTCCAACATCAATCCATAGGGATTACCTCCTGACTTACCTTCTGCTATAAGTCCATCACTCCATACTGCTGCATATATAGAAGGAATCAACCGCATTGAAGACAATGGATCATAAACAGGCTGATGATTGTTGGACATTTTGACATTTAGGTCTAATTTGACATCCAATTTATCATTAATTGTTAAATCATTGTTTAATCTCAACATGTACCGTTCATAATATCTATCAGCAAACAAACCATCAATTTTATCGTATGTGAATGATACCATTGTTCTTAAAGATTTTGAGCCACCATTAATTTGGACCATCTGAGTTTGACGAAAAGCAGATTTATTTAGAATCATATTTTGCCAATCTGTTATTGGATACTGATTTGGTTCAGTAAAATTATATTTTAGCCAGTTATTTACCTGATCTTCAGTATATGCTTGAAAATGTCCTGCAATAGGATTATCATTATATCTCAACTCATTTGTCATTTCAAGATAACGCTTTACCCCCACAACTAAAGGTTGAGTAGTGGGAACTTCAATTCCCATTTCACAAGAATATGAAAGAGACAATCCGGATTCTTTCCCTCTTTTTGTAGTAATCAGTATGACTCCTGCTGCAGCACGGGAACCATAAATGGCAGAAGAAGCTGCATCTTTTAATACTGAAATATTGTCTATATCGTTGGCATTTACTTGGTTTAAATCTCCAGGAACTCCATCTACAATGACCAATGGATCTGAATTCCCAATAGTTGTAATTCCTCTAATTCTTACACTATTTGCCGAAGCACCTGGAGCATTATTATCTCGTGTCACCATTACCCCGGATAAAGCTCCTTGTAATGCAGTTGACAACTGAGTTGTCTTACGATTACTCACGTTTTCACCAGATATAGAAATAACAGCTCCGGTTAAGTCTTTCTTCTTAATGGAGCCATAGCCAATAACAACTAATTCATCGAGAATATTTGCATTATCATCCAATACTACATCCAATACATTTTTATCACTTACAGAAATATATTGAGTTAAATACCCCAGGTAAGAAATTGTCAAAATAGATTTTTCAGGCACATCAACTACAAATTCACCCAAAGAGTTAGTTACAGCACCCATGTTTGTTCCTTTTACTTGTACTGTTGCACCGGATAAGGGTATATTGTTATTGTCAACCACTCTTCCTGTTATTTTTTTTAGCTCCGATGAAAAATGATTTATATCCCCCTGTGTTTTCTGGTACAATATTATTTGCTTATCTGCTTTTATTTTGTATCCGATACTCGTACCTTTTAATAAAAGTTTCAATGTTTCTATTATTGATTGATTTTTAACTTTTAGTTCGCGTTCCAAATTCAGTTCTGGCATTTCATTTATATAAAAGAAACTATAGCCGCTGATTTTTTCTATTTGAGGTATAATCTGACGGATTGTCTGATGATGGAAAGTTTTAGTTATCTGTGCAAAACTCCTCGAACTTATGAAAATAAAGGTAAATAGAAAAAAGAGCCTACATAAAAACTTTAAATGACTTATATTACAATGTGCAATTTTCTTCATGTATTTATTTAAATTAACAAGGGAGTTTCAAATACAAAATAATCTCCTCATTTAACCCCTTGGTTATCTCAAAGATAATGGA
>CAIYOZ010000356.1 GCA_903927945.1 uncultured Bacteroidales bacterium
AATGAGTTATTGCTTAAAACATTTATTCAAAGGTTCGGGATTAACCCGTACTTAAAGAAAAATAGAACTATTATCTCTGAACTAAGGAATTGGGGCACAATTGCCGCTTAATTTAGAGCTTTTTATAACGAACTATTGAATATGTATATTGCAAATTCGACAACAGATATTAAACAAAAAGTTCAAATTCATACAGCAGGCGACAGCTATTTTAATGGAGGTAATGTGGGCATAGGAACAGATTCACCCGATGCTCTGTTAGCTGTGAAAGGAACTATCCATGCCCGTGAGGTACTTGTTGACCTGAATCCTCCTCTTGCCGACTTTGTATTTCATCCTACTTACAAACTCATGCCACTTAATCAGGTAGAGCAATATATAAATACCAATAGCCATTTACCTGAGATACCTTCTGCCGAAGAAGTAAGCAAGAATGGCATGAATATGGGTGAAATGCAGAATAAACTCCTTCAGAAAGTAGAAGAACTGACATTGTATGTAATTGAGCAGCAGAAACAGATTGAGGAGTTGAAGAAGTTAGTAAAAAAGTAAACGAGGAGACGAGGAGACAAGGGAACGAGGCATAATAAGATGATGATTTTATGTTTGTGATCTGTCTCACTTGTGCATTTTTAACTGCAATTATTAAATTTGAATTATACTAAAATGAAAACGAAATACAGAATAATACTGGCTGCATTGCTCTGCCTGTTTGCTGTAGCAGGAAGGGCACAAACGACCGTAAAATTTGAATACGACGATGACGGAAATATGAAACAACGCAAAGTGTTGATTATGACCGCACCCAAGAAAAAGCCAACAGCAGAAACCCCGGCACCTGTAACCGATGTATTGGGAGAGCAGAAAATCCTTATATATCCCAACCCAACACGCGGAGAGTTCATGCTCTCGGTGCAACTATTGAATAACAAAGAGACTAATTATTACTGTTTGTATGCTTTAAATGGTTCGGTGATAGCAAAAGAACCCATTTCGGGAAATTCAACAACCGTGAATATATCCGAAAACCCGAAAGGTATCTATCTGCTGGATATTTTTCTGGGAGACAAAGTATCCCGTTGGAAAGTGATTAAACAATAAAACGTCCATATTATGAGAATAAAATATACAATAGTTTGTCTGATGGCTCTTATAGGCACAGCCAACGCCCAATATCAGAATTATGTACTGAAAGATCCTGATTCGAATACCGATTCGCATACTTATGTGGGGCGGGATTACGTGCGCTTAACCAACGGTTATAAATTTACTGCCGTGCAGGGTAAAACCATGAATGCCAAAGTAAAGAGCGGATTAAGTACCGATGATGCCAATAACTTTGTGGCTATTGCAATCCCTACACCCGGAGGAAGCTCCGATGCAGTAACAACCATCGATAAAACCAAAGCAGTGGGGCAAATTCCTATTTCATCATCCGTAAGTCCATCGGGGGCAAAGTGTTATAATGTGCCTATAGAAATTGTACCGGGCCGGCAAGGCTTTCAACCCAATATTTCCCTGTCGTATAATAGCCAGGCTGGAAACGGATTGGTTGGTGTGGGATGGAGCATTAGCGGATTATCGTCTATCGAGCGGGTAAATAAGAATATGTTTTTTGATGGAAAAAACGATATTCCGGCTTTATCAGGCGATGATGCTTTTACATTAGATGGAGTAAGGTTAATCAAAAATGAAACTACCAGCACCGATACCCAATATAACTATGAAACTGTAACGGGGAATACCCGGGTGATAGCGTATGTAAATGGAGATATTGTAAAGTTTTTTAAAGTATTTTATCCAAACGGAACGATAGGCATAATGGGATATACTGACAACACCGTATCAAAACTGTCGTATCCTGTAACCACTTTGACTGACATGAATGGAAGCGTAATTACTTTTTCATATACATTGGACACTACAGATTTGAATGCCGAAAGTACCAATGAAACTTATTATATCAATGAAATTAATTATGGTAAATGCAGCAGTATTCTTGATTTTGCAAAACTGAAATTCAGATATTACTCGACAAGACCCGATGTGATGGTAGGTTTTCAATCTACCAAATCAGAGATTGTTCGTAATCTGTTGTACAAAATAGAGAGTTTCGTGAATACCGATTCCGTGCGTTGTTATCAATTTGAGTATTCCAATGCTGATCCGAAAACACCCACAATTGTGAATGATGTTTCCAGATTGATTCAAATAAATAGTACTGCCAATAGAGAGCGGATAAATCCACTGAAATTCTATTACGGTGAAAATATAAGTCCATCAGTAAGTAGTACTCCGGCTAACTTCACAAATGCAAATTTTAATTTGAATGAGGTTAATGCAGTGCGGGGAAAGTTTGATGTCAATCCACAAAATGATGCACTATTAGTTTTTCCAAAAAAAGAAGCCTACACTCCTAAAGCAGCTAATGGGACTTATACAACCAATTATCTGAATAACGAGCTAATAAAGGTATATCAAAATGTAAAAGATGGCAGTTCGATTCCTTGTCCGATTATTATAAATGGATCCGATAGTCCATTTACTACTGGCGATGGTTTTGAAGATGTATTTTCAGCCAACGTGGATGGAAAAGGACAAGATGAAATTGTAAAAGTAAATATGCGATTTGATGAGGTTAATAATTCAGACTATGAGTATCTTACATTCAATGTATTCGGAGTTAATAGTAACAAAAAACTACAGTTGTTGAATAGTTATGATTATCAGCTAGGAAGTCTGATATATCCTAATGGCATGGATTATTCGGTTACGCCCTGGAAATTTTATACCGGCAACTTTAGCGGACATGGAAAAACGGAAGTAGTGGCATTGTCGAAAGATAACGATATAAGAAACAAAGCATTACTTATCGATTTAGATGGTGGTGGAAGAAATCTTTTTACGCAAGCAAATATAATCAATACCAATGATATAGTATACCCGATGGATATTGATGGTGACGGACAGACCGAAATTGTATGTGTAAAGGCAAGTCAAACGGTCTTATATAAATATGTAGATAATATATCAGGTTTTCAATCCGTAGGTTCATGGGCATTAACCACAACCGATTTTAACGAACGAAATGCAAGGCAAATACTGTTTGCCGATTTAAATGGCGATGGGAATATAGATATTATATTTTCTCCAAAGGCACAACATAATGATACTATAATAACTTGCCCACAGAAATCACTTGTCAGGACAGGACCAAGTCCTAATTTATGGGTTAATCAGCCCTATATGGAATGCCCAAACCCCAATTGCCAGTATCCAATCTTACGATGTTATAGAGAACCGGGTACATGGAATGTTCATTACCTTCAAACTGTTAGATATCTAGGTGGTGGTATAAATGGTTGTCAAACAATGGGAGATTATAATTTTCCTGATGATAGCGGTTTATGGGATATGGTCACAAAATTTAATTCTGCACCTTTAACTTACCCTATGCACCCTATTACAGGCTGTAATTATCCAATAATAGAAAATGGTAATGGTGTAACCTATTGCCACGGATGTGGAGGAAAAGTCACATACCCTATACCAGAATGGGATTTTAGTCGTTGTTGGAAGTGCGGTGCAGAACTTGCACATAATAATCCTTTTCCATCATGTAATTTGACGGACTTTTGTTCAAGTAGTGCTCATCCTTTTTTATCCTTTACATCCCAACTTGATTATAGTGGTTGGAGTAGAACCGTTAATACACCGAATATTTATCAGTATCCTAGCATAACAACCAAAGACTGGATTTACAAATATACTAATGGTCGTTCAATTGTAAGGACTGAAACAGATAATAATGGGATAACCCGTGTGAATACACAGAAATTTTCTATTCATGAAGTAAATGGCGATGATGTTCCCGACTTAATTATTCAAGATACAAGCAATGGAAATATTTCAATTTTACCGTATGATTCTAAAATTAGATTTTTTAAGAATAGTTATATATCAACAACCAATAATCCAACTCCTGCGGGGTCTGAGCTTTTAGATTATGATTTAAATTCCGGTCATAGTTATTCGGCAATTTTAGCATTGGGTTCGAACAAACTGACAAGTTGTGAATTTCCATTCAATCATACACGCAGCACCACGATTTCACTTATGGTGAATAGCCTGGGTGTGGCCGATAAAACAGATTACAGCCAGCTCTCGCAGGGAACAAATTACACGATGGGGAGTTCAGCCGTATTTCCCTATACCGACTACTCAGGTTCGTTTTGGGTAACTGCCCAAACAAAAGCCATGTATAACAAACAGATGATTGGCAATGCAATCTATTCTTATTCAGGTGCTATTGTTCATACTCAGGGTTTGGGGTTAATTGGATTTAGTTCTATGGTATCAACAGACTTGATGAAGAATAAAACGGTAACTACCGAATATGATCCTAAACATTCGGGAGTTGTAACACATCAAACATCCCCAGAAATAGAATCAAGTTTTGATTATACTTTTATTGATTATGATCGGACTCTTGATATCCCAATTCTGAAAATGAAATTATTATTGACCAACAAGACTGAAACTGATAAACTGAAAGGAAATACAATAACGGTTACATACTCCGGTTATGATGATTATGGAAACGTCGGAACGGTATTAACGGATTTTGGAGGAAATATTAAATCAACCGTTAGCTATAGCTATTATAACAGGTTGGATGATCCCGATTTAATAGGAGCTTTATATTTGATTGGTTTTCCGGGAGACCAATCCACTACCTTTGAGCGTAATAACCAAACTTTCAGCAGAAAAGAAAGCTATGTGTATAATAACTTTGGTCGCCCACAATATTACCGCAATTATATTGGTTCAAAACTTATCACGGAAACTGAATATGTTTATTTCCCGTACCCTTATAATTATAATATTGAATATCAAACAGTTCATAATAAAATAACCAATGCGAGTGCAGATGATTTAATCACATCCTACACGTACTGGGATGATAAATGTTCGTTGAAAACCAAAACCGATCCATTCGGGCTTGCTACCAACTATTCTTACTATTCAGACCCAGAATATCCGAATATTCGACTTTTAAGAGATGTGACCGATTATCTTGGGAATAAGGTAACCTATGGGTATGACAATTGGCGAAGAAAGAATAGTGAAGTGAGTACGGTGGGAACTGATGTTATCACTACTTCCATTAGTTTAAACTGGAATACTGAATCTGAACCGAAAAGACTGATAAAGGAAAAGGTAACAATTACTAATCAGCCTGAAACTAATACATATACTGATGCTTTCGGACGTGAAACCCGCAAAACGATACTCGGTTTTGATGGAACGCTTGTATTTACCGATAAGGAATACGACAATTTCGGACATTTACAAAGCAGTACTGCGCCCTATAAAACAAACCCTTTATGCACTACCTACCGTTACGATGAATTTGACCGCCCCACCAGTGTGGTTCAACCTAATGGAAGTACAAGGGCTTATACCTACGCTGGCAATAAAATAAGCGAAAACAAAGACGGAGTAATCACCTCTAAAACTACTGATGCTACGGGTAAACTCATAAGTTCGACCGACGGTGGTGGAGAGGTAATTTATACCTACAGGGCAGATGGACAACCGGACAATGTGAATACGGAGGGTGTAATTACAAGTTTTAAGTATGATGATCCCTATAACCGCCAAACCAAACTGATTGATCCCAGTGCCGGAACGGTACAAACAGCTTATGATGATGCCAACCATAAAGTAACCCAAACATGGAACAGTGGAAAGGTAATTACGACAGTAAGCAATAAATACGGGCAACCCACAAGCAAAACAACACCCGATTTTACGACTAGCTATAATTATGATAACAAAGGAAGACCTACCGGCAGTACCAGCACGAATGGAACTTCTAAAGCTATTGAATATGATACATACGGGCGTTTGTGGAAATCCTCCGAAACGGTAAATGCTAAAAGCTATCAGGAAGTATATGGCTACGATAACGGGCGAATAGGCAGCGTAACCTACAATACCGGAACCGGGACTACACTTTCTAATCTGGCCACGGTGCAGTATAAATATAATGGCAACGGTTATTTGTACAAATTGGTAGACGGAGCAAATCATGTATTACGGCAGGTAAATAGTGTAAATGAATTGGGTCAGGAAACCAATGTATCGCTGGGTAACGGACTGACAACCACCAAAAACTATACCCCTGAAGGACTGCTAACGAGTATTCAAACCGGAACTATCCAAAACATGAGTTACAACTTTAACCGGATAAACGGCACACTGAATTCGCGTTCGGATATAGCACATGGTTTATCCGAAAGCTTTTCGTACGATAACCTGTATCGGTTGAAAAACTACGGTTCAAATACCATGAATTATGCCCCGAATGGTAATATCACGAATAAACCCGAAGTAGGTGCATACACTTACCCCGATGTAAGTAAACCCTATACCTTAGGCTCGGTAAATACAGGCTCTGACCTGAAGAATGAACTGGATGTGACTTATACCGTACTGTCACGCCAGACTTCCATTAATAATGTAACCGGATTAGCTGCTACTTTCACTTATAATGACGATTATGACCGCGCAACCATGCAGATAAAACAAGGTACAACCGAAACGCTAAGCAAAATCTACTTTTTCGGTGGTAAGTATGAGATAGAAACGGTAGGCGGCGTTGATAAACAGCGGTTGTATGTAGATGGTTCGCCTTACGATGCATCGGTTTTAATGGAGAAAGCAGGAAGCAATGCTGCCCAAACCTATTATTTACATCGAGATTATTTGGGAAGTATTACCCAAATTACAGATAATAGTGCTAATTTAGCTGCCGAATACAGCTACGATGCGTGGGGGCGCCTGCGTAATCCGGTGGATTGGACACCTTACACTCAAAGTCAATTGCAGCAATATTCCATGCCTTATGGTGGACGTGGTTATACGGGTCATGAGCAGTTAAATCAGTTTGGCATCATCAATATGAATGCCCGATTATATGATCCATTGCTGGGTAGGTTTTTAGCACCCGATCCGCAAGTGGCTAACCCACTTGAGACCAACGGATTTAACCGATATGCCTATGCATCCAATAATCCATTGCTGTATGTAGATTTCAGTGGTGAAGAATTCAATTTATGGCAGTGGCTATTTCCTAAACAAAATAACACCGGTAATAATTACTATTACTATAATAATGGTAATAACAATTCAGGCAACACCGGGTCAGGTTTTAATTTAGGAAACACAGTAACAGGTCCCTCCGCCGGAGGAGGATATCCTGATTATAATAGCGGTTTTAGTGGAAATACTGGTGGAGGCATGCCAGAAGGTTCATTAAGTGGTATCCCTGGGTTAGTATTATATGGTATCGACTTGTTGTTTGGCAACCATAATCCTGACCCACGATTTTTACCTCATAATGTAACTTACACAGCAGCAGTTATACAGGGTGCCAATGCAAAACCGATAAACCTACCTAAACCTGTAGGTACCGGTGTTTCATCAGTGTATTCTGGGGGAGGAAGGAATTTGAGGGCTGTTACAAAAAATACGTTAGTAGAGACTAATTTAAATGGGGGAGTTCCGGTATACAAATTTGTAGCTCCGCAAAGCTATGGTAGTTGGGGAACAACAGGCTCCGATGGTCTGATACATATCGGTTGCATGTCCTGCCACAATCCTTATATAGGAGCGTATTATTCTGCGGCATATAATTCTCAGGAACGTTTGGGAGGTCAATTAATTTCTACTTTAGTAATGTTGAGTAGTGGTTTTATAGGTAATGGTGGTTCAGAAGAGGGGCTATCTGCAATAGGACCAAGAGCAACTTATCGACAGTATGCAAAAAAAATAGGTGCAAACTATCTTAATGTCACAGATGAGGAATGGACATTTTGTAAGAATTACAATTTCATAAAGGGTGCTGCTGAACGGGGAGATAAAATTGCATTTCCTGGTAAGTTCAACTCACTAGAATTAGACAGGGGTTCGATGCTTGGTTGGGAAATTAGGTATTTTGAGAATAATGGGTATGTGTGGAATTCAAATTTCACGAAACTTATAAAGAAATAGGAGCTGCAATGGAAGATAATTTAACAAAATATATACATGAATATTTCGACAAGTTGGTTGAGATATACGGATTTAAGATAAACGCAGAATTAAACGAAGGGAATTCATACATGCTTGAGTATATCTCTAAAGATTTTGCAATAAAAATTGACAAATACTACAGGGAATTTTATTTGACAGTTTATAGTACTAATGAACCCGACATAAAAATAAACTTATTCAATTTATTGGAATATATAAATTGTGGAAAATTAATTATTCCAAAATCAAAATTTTTTAGTGGCGAAAAAACACTTGAGGAATGCTATAAAAAACAATTTGAATATCTCTATTCTGTTTTAATAGAAAATTATTTTGAGATTAATTATTTTTTCAAAACTGATAAATATAAATCAAACATTGCCAAATTAAAACAATATTGGAAAGATAAATACGGGTAATCAGCCGGTGGAGGATATACTGATTATAGTAGCGGGTTTAGTGGAGGCTATGGTGGTAGTAGTGGTTCGTTAAGTGGTATCCCAGGGTTATTATTATATGTTGGAGATTTAGTCTTTAACCATAATCCAGATCCTCGGTTTTTACCCCATAATGTCACATATGGGGCAACAGTTATACAGGGTGCCAATGCAAAACCTGTAAACCTGCCTAAACCCGTAGGTACCGGTGCTTCTAGCGTGTATTCGGGGGGAGGGAATAGAAGGAGTAATAGTGGAAATGGTATTAATTCGGAATCACTTATTGCATCAATGACTTATAGTGCTACGATGGTAAATAATTATAGATCACATGGAAAGTTAATTCTGTATGATGAAAATGGAAATGTTATAACTAATTATTCTGCATCAAGTGGTAGTGGATCTGGCAAAGTTGCAAGAACACTACCTGCAGGAAATTATTATGCATATGGTTATGTCAATATAACTGATCCTAAGAGTCGATTCATGTATGATGGTATCGGATTTAAAGCGTTTCTTGGTCCTGAAAAGGTTTGGGACCCTTTCCTTAATAGATTTCGAGATGGTTTACGTATACATCCTGCTAAATTAGGAACATTGGGTTGTATTGGTTTGAATGAAGGGGCACCAATGCTTCTTGACTTTCAAAGAAGATGGTTGGATGCTATTAAGATAAATAAAACCATTCCAGTAAATGTTGTTTATTACTAATTAAATCTTAAAAAATGAAAAAAAATATATTGTTTCTGATATTAATAATCTCGGCAACTCATTTGAGTTGTGCAATTACACCTATAAACACATACAAAGGATGTATTACTGAATTTTATAGGTTATTATTCTTTAATGAAAAAGTTACAATCGCACAACTAAATAATGTATTTCTTCATGAAAACTATAATTGGGAAGCAGACCAATTAATCAATCAGGGAACATCTAAATTGAACAAACTTCAACTTTCGGAATTGATAGAACAAAATGCAAACAAGTATGAGTCTCGCTTAATGCAGATTATGAAGAACGATAAATCTTTATTTATTCAAAACTGTAATTATGAGACTATATTAAATTTAATACAAAAATCGAAAATCATAGAAGAAGGAGATCTATTGGTAACACTTTTTGAATTGAAATTTCCAAATGGAAATATTATTTATTTTGATATAAATACAGATACTCCAAAAACTATAATTGACATTTGGTTGCCATCAGGTAATATGTACGTTTTTGATAATAAAGAATCTTTCCTAGATAAGCTTCGTCGTCCAGCAATAATTAATGACAAAGATGGTTTTACCAATATTAGGAAAGAAGCCAATGCTAGTTCAAAGATAGTTGGAAAATTTGTAACTAATGAGCTATTTTTTTATACACCTGTTTCAGGAACTGACTGGTGGCCTGTCTATAAAAACTTGACCACACCTATGGGTTACATTTACAAGAGCAAAATTACTTTCTATAAAAATTTTCCTGATTCAATCAAAAAGAAAGTAATAAAAATGCGGTCAGGTTGTTAAGAATGAGGGATAATGTATCAGAAATGGCGATAATCAAATAATTCTATGAAAATCAGTAAAAATGGTGATTGATAAACGCTTACCATTTTTTAATGTTTTAAAAGCAAATACAATTCTTATAAACTAACGCAGCTTGGTCTATTGGCTGGGAAAGTGGTAGATTAATCACAAATACCGAATGGTATCAAAATATGAGGTTTAATTATTTTTACAATCATTGGGAAGATCTAGTAGGAAAACCATCAGAAGTTAATGAAGATTTATGGTATTATTTTTATGAAAATTACAACAGATGAAAATCCTAAAAGTATTATATTATAACTCATATCTTTTTTATAAAAAAATATTAAAGGATGATGACCCATTGTTAACGACAGTACTTGCGTTAAGTACATTATTTTATATGTATGTATTTAGTATTTTTGATATTTTCCTTTCTTTGGTTTTTCATTCAAGAACAGGTCTTACTTTTAATATTTGCATGTTGTTAATTATAACAATAATAATGCACAGGTAATGTATCAAATTTGGCGTTAGCAAAATAAAAGCTTGAAAATCAATAAGATTTGCAAGAACAGAATGGGAGATGGTGGGTATTTGCTCATCATTTTCTATTTTTATCAGCTTAAAACGAATTATACAGACTTATTATGAATGAGAATAACCCTTCATGTTACAGATTTGGCGTTAGCTATACATGTCCAATATGTAAATCAACCAAATTAATAAAAAGTGGAAAAACAACTAACGGCAAGCAACGCTATTGCTGTAAGGAATGTAGCAAACGGTTTATAATAAACTATAGTTACAATGCTTATCAACCGAATACTAATCAACAAATTATCCTTTTCACTAAAGAAGGTTTGGGCATACGCAGTACAGCTCGTGTTTTGCGTATATCTATAACCACATTGCTAAAAAGGATTATTGCTATAGCTACAAACATTCAGCAACCACCCATTGCCAAAGGCAAAAGCTATGAAGTGGATGAGATGAGAACGTATATAGGTAAGAAATCGAGACTGAGATGGATTGTATATGCATTGGAGCGTGAAAGCAAAACTGTAGTAAGTTTTAATGTGGGAAGACGCACCAACAAAACATTAAAGCATGTTATCAGAAGTTTAGAATTGTCGAATACCCGAAAGATATACACCGATAAACTGAAAAACTATAGGTATATAATTCATAAGAAAATTCATAATACACTTATTCACTCCACTAACCACATCGAACGACATAATCTTTCAATAAGAACACATTTAAAGAGACTGAACAGGAAGACTATTTGTTTTAGTCGGAGTTTAGTTATCCTAATGGCAGTGTTACGGATTTATTTTTGGGGATAGATTGTAATTAATTTCCATTTTTTTCTAGTAAACGAATTAAGGTAGCACAAGACTTTCTTAAAATAGTATCAGGATCAGTCTTGTCTTTTATCAAAAAGCAGATATTTTCTACAAAAATCTTTCTAAATTATACGTAAAATACAAAATAGTAAAAGAAGTATTTTGATTTTCATTTAAAATGTGTATTTTTGCTGTCAAATTGACAATTAAAATCTAAGAATTATGGAAAAAATAGATCAATTAGACCGTAAGATTTTGCAAATTATTACTCAGAATGCCCGTATGCCATTTAAAGATGTGGCAGAAATATGTGGCGTATCGCGCGCTGCCATTCACCAACGTGTGCAACGCCTGATAGATATCGACGTAATTACCGGTTCGGGATACACAGTTAACCCGAAAATGCTTGGTTTTCAAATGTGTGCCTACATTGGTATCACGCTTGAACGTGGCTCAATGTACAAGGAAGTGGTTAAGGAACTGGAGAATATTCCTGAAATCGTGGAGTCGCAGTACACGCTTGGTTCGTACACTATATTAATTAAAGTTTACGCTAAAAATGATGAGCATTTGATGGAATTACTGAACGGCAAAATTCAGGAAATCCCCGGCGTGGCAACCACCGAAACACTCACTTCGCTTGATCAACGGATTAAGAGAACAATACCGATAGAGTAAAAACTAGTTTATAGTTGTTAGTTTATAGTTTGCAGTCAGTGATTTGCATTTATAATTAGTTATTCCCAAAATAATTAATGCAATCGTAAATCGTATATTAAAATTCGTAAATCATTTAATGGAAACAGTAGTAAGCGGCATACGCCCAACCGGAAACCTTCACTTAGGAAATTATTTTGGCGCGTTGCGCAATTTTATTAGCATGCAAAATGAGCATAATTGCTATTTTTTTATTGCTGATTATCATTCACTTACTACACACCCCACACCGGGCGATTTGCATGGTAATGTGCGTCAGGTAATGGTAGAATATCTGGCAGCAGGATTAGATCCCGAAAAATGTACGCTTTATGTCCAAAGCGATGTGCCCGAAACTGCCGAAATGTATCTGTTTCTGAATATGAACGCTTACATTGGAGAGTTGGAGCGTTGCACTTCGTTCAAAGATAAAATTCGTCAACAACCACAGAACGTGAACGCCGGATTACTTACTTACCCAACACTAATGGCTGCAGATATTATCCTGCATAAAGCTACTAAAGTACCAGTTGGTAAAGATCAGGAGCAACATTTGGAAATGACCCGTCAGTTCAGTAACCGATTCAATAGGATGTATAATGTTGAGTACTTTCCTGAACCACAAGCATTTAACTTTGGGAATGAGTTAGTAAAAATTCCGGGACTTAACGGAAGCGGAAAAATGGGAAAATCGGAAGGAGAGGGAAATGCCATTTTCTTAGCCGATGAACCGGAAGCTATCCGCAAAAAGGTAATGAAAGCTGTGACCGACAGCGGTCCCACAGAACCTAATCAGGCAAAACCTGAAGCCATTCAAAACATATTTCAGTTGATGAAAGTAGTTTCTGCTCCTGATACACTTAGTTTCTTCGAAGAACAATACAACACCTGCAAGATTCGCTACGGTGATATGAAAAAACAGCTGGCTGTTGATATGATATCTTTTACAGAACCTTTCCGTGATAAAATAAAAGCCATTTCAGCCGATGAAGCTTATGTTTCGAGAGTTGCTCGTATAGGCAAGGAAAAAGCGCAGGAAAGTGCCTCTAAAACAATCAGAGAGGTACGTGAAATAATCGGATTTAAACGATTTTGAATTAGATTTTTACAAAATGATTTTACAAAAATAGGCTTCTCAAAATTGAGAAGCCTATTTTTTATCAGTTATAATCAAATTCTTACAATTGCGGACCAGAAGGAATCAATGCTTTCGCATCGTCGTTGTCACAGTATTGTTCGAAGTTCTTGATATACTTAGCAGCAAGTGATTTAGCTTTAGTTTCCCATTCTGCCACATCAGCATAAGTATCACGTGGATCCAAAATACCACCATCAACATTGTTCAAAGCTGTAGGAGCAACTAAATTCAGGATTGGAACGTTTACTGTTGGAGCATTTTCGATAGAACCGTCGATAATTGCATCGATGATAGCACGGGTGTTTTTCAACGAAATACGTTTTCCGGTTCCGTTCCAACCTGTGTTTACCAAATAAACTTTAGCGTTGTGTTCTTTAGCTTTGCCAATCAATGTTTTTGCATACATAGTTGGGTGCAAAGTCAAGAAAGCCTCACCAAAAGCAGGAGAGAAAGAAGGAACTGGTTCTGTGATACCACGTTCTGTACCGGCTAATTTTGAAGTAAAGCCTGAAAGGAAGTGATATTGAGCTGATTTCTCGTCCAAAATAGATACCGGAGGCAATACACCAAATGCATCAGCCGACAGGTAAATGATTTTAGAAGCGTGTCCTGCGCGTGAAGGAGAAACAATTTTGTTAATATGATAAATTGGATAAGAAACACGGGTGTTTTCTGTTTTTGAAGCAGCAGCAGAATAATCAGGAGTACCATCAGCACCTACAGTTACGTTTTCCAACAAAGCATCACGACGGATAGCTCTCCAGATATCAGGTTCTTTATCTTTTTCAAGATCAATTACTTTAGCGTAGCAACCACCTTCATAGTTGAATACACCGTCGTTATCCCAACCATGTTCGTCGTCGCCAATCAAATAGCGTTTTGGGTCAGCTGACAAGGTAGTTTTACCAGTTCCTGAAAGTCCGAAGAAGATAGCTACATCACCATCTTTACCTACGTTGGCTGAACAGTGCATAGAAGCGATACCGCGTAATGGTAAGTAGTAGTTTTGAAGAGCGAAAATACCTTTTTTCATTTCACCACCGTACCATGTACCACCGATAACCTGCATTTTAGTTGTCAGGTTGAACAATGTAAATACTTCAGAGTTCAAACCTTGTTCTTTCCAGTTAGGATTTGTAGTTTTTGAACCGTTCAAACATACGAAATCTGGTTCGCCGTAGTTAGCCAATTCGAAGTGAGAAGGACGGATAAACATGTTTGTCACAAAGTGAGCTTGCCATGCTACTTCCATTATGAAACGTACTTTCAGACGGGTATCTTCGTTTGTTCCACAGTATGTATCAACTACATATAATGTTTTTGCTGTAGAAAGTTGTTTAGTAACCAAGTCTTTACAGTGCTCGAAAACTTCAGGAGTTGTAGGACGATTGATAGTTCCATCCCACCAAAGGTGTTCATCTGTAACTGCGTCTTTTACAAAAAATTTGTCTTTAGGTGAACGACCGGTAAACTTACCTGTATCAACAGATACTGCACCAGAAGTAGTTAAAACTCCTTTTTCAAAACCTTCGTTTGATGGGTCAATTTCAGCCTGAAAAAGTTCTTCGTAAGTTGGATTGTGAACAATTTCAAAATCGCCTGAAATACCATACTTTGATAAATCTAAATTTGCCATTTTTTTGAATTAAATGATGTTATATTACTTTTTACTATCTCTTATACCTAAAAAAGAAGAATGCCTTTTTTGACGGCACAAAAGTACTACTTTATTTTCTAATATGAAAGGAATTAGAGAAATATTTCTTTATTCCTGTATATTATTTCATATATACAATAAATATACAATAAACTATATCTAATAACTTTGCAAATTGAAACATATTCAATGCGGAATTGTTTTCGATAACTTATTTATTAAAGAATGAATGATATTCTATATAAATTGCAACTCAAATTATAATTGTATATTTATGCGATTTAGTTGAGTTTCAACAACAAAGAAAAACTCTCTTAAAATCAAATCGGGTAGTTGAATTTAGTAAACCTGAATTCCTTTTCTAAAAAAATACAAGCAAATTTGAAGAGTATAAATAAAAGTAGTGAAATAAGGAATATATTAGTCAATACAAAAGGTGAAACTTAATTCTAATGACTCTTCTGAGTTATTAGAAGAATGCTTTTATCTTCGCATTAAAAGATTCAACAAAAGATTTAATTAAGTATATATGTGGTTGGAATCTAATTTATATTGAATGACTTAAAACCAAATTTTTAAATTTTGTTGTAAATAAGACTAATTCAGGCATTATTTTTTATCTTTTTCTTCTGATAAATTTTTCTTAAAGAATGTGTCGGAAAATGTGCTTTTTGGATACCTGAAAAAATTTTACGACTATTCTCGTGAAAAAAAAGACTTACACAATATTGCGCAAGTCTTTTCTGTTTTTATTCATTGTCTGATTTACCAGAAATACCAGTAGAATGCAGCACAAATAGCTACTACACCAAGCGAAGCAATAATATCCCACTTGTTCCAACTATTTTTGATAAGTATTTTATAGTCACCTTTGAAAGTAATAGCATCAATCTGTTGTGCGGTTGGTTTCGGAGTGAAAAACGATACTACCACCATCATTAACATGATGAATACCAGTAACCAGATTTCAAAAATAAGCCAGTTTGTATGCCAAAACCAATGAGTGGATTCCCAATACCAACCTGTCATTAGGTCTTTTCCTGTATTTGTAAAAACGTTTGTCAGCAAGCGTGCCATACCGATAATAAAGCCAATTATTAAACCAGCTTCACCTGCCTTGGGTGTAATTCTTTTGGAAAATATACCCAGTACAAATACGGCTACCATGGCTGGAGCAAGGAGGGATTGAATTCCTTGCAGATAGGAATAAAGACTGCCAAGCTTCATCATAACCGGTATCCAAATAATACCTAGAACAACTACAACAATTGTTGCAATACGACCTACCAAAACGTATCTGGCTTCCGTTTTTCCTTTGAACATTGGTTTATAAAAGTCTTCGGTAAACAGTGTAGCACAAGAGTTGAAAAATGCTGCCAATGATGCAACCAATGCAGACACAAAACCAATGGTAACAATACCTTTCACTCCCGCAGGTAATACAAACTTAACCATGGAACCAAAAGCGGTATCTGGGTTAGTTAACGAAAAACCACTGCCAGGACGTGCTGCTAAAGCAGCTGCAATCATACCCGGAATAAGGAACATGAATACAGGAAGAATTTTGAAATAACCGGCAGCGATTGTACCACGACGTGCACGTTTCATTACAACATCGTTAGCCTCTCCCTTTGTTTGTCCGAGTACACGTTGAACGATATGTTGGTCGGTAGCCCAATACCAAAAGCCGATAATTGAGGCTCCAATAAATACCCAAAAACCAGGATAGTCGTCATATAGTGGGTCACCCGTCTCTAAGTGGAACATGTGGTTAGTACCATAGGCATGTCCGTCTGTTCCTATACTCATTGCTCTGGCATGATCCATCATAGCAGTCCAACCATGAATAACATTACCATCTCCAAGGGCTGATAGTCCTAAGAAAAGTACAAGGAATGAACCAATGATAAGTATCGGCGTTTGAATGGCAGACAGTGTCATCACACCTTTCATACCCCCAAAAACGGTAAATACACCCGTTAAAACAATCAGACCGATTGCTCCATACCAAAAAGGCAAACCAAGAAGACTTTCCATAAAGATACCACCTGTAAATGCGGTCACACTTACTTTGGTTAGCACGTAGGCTATAAGTGTAATGATAGACAACCACGAACCAGTACGAGGTGTATAACGATTTTTGAGGAAGTCAGGCATGGTGATGATTTTCCCCAATTTCATATTCATGTGTTGGTAAAACGGCACAAAGAGCCAGCCAAGGATGAGAATCATCCAACCCTGCATTTCCCAGTGTGCCATACCTACACCCGATTTTGCACCTGTTCCTGCCAGACCTACAAGGTGTTCCGATCCAATGTTTGCAGCAAAAATAGCAGCACCAATGATATACCATGGTTCACCTTTACCGAATAGGTAATCTTCACTATTAGCACCCTGTTGCAATTTTTTGTCTTTTTGTACCGAGCGCCATACAGCCCATGATACAGTACATATTCCGACGGCGAGAATTACCCAGTCGAGCCAAATAAATTCATGTGAACTCCAATTCATAATTTTAAATGATTTAATTAATTATTATTTTTCTACGCTAAATTTATAAATACAGGTGCTTTTATAAACCTTACCCGGCTCAAGAATAGCTGAAGGCCATTGTGGTTTATTCGGGCTGTCGGGATAATGTTGTGTTTCCAGACATACTGCAGCACGCTGGTTATAAACAATTCCTTTTTTACCTTTTGCTTTTCCATCAAGGAAGTTTCCGGTATAAACCTGAA
Source organism: uncultured Bacteroidales bacterium (assembly GCA_903927945.1). GTDB lineage: Bacteria > Bacteroidota > Bacteroidia > Bacteroidales > Paludibacteraceae > Paludibacter. The sequence goes on from CAIYOZ010000356.1 coordinate 17,609, forward strand.
TGCCAGGCTCGTTAGTAAATACTTCCAGTGAAATTCCACTTATGGGAGAAGTCACTTTAACTGCTTGTTTAGTTACATCACCGGCGGTATTCAGCACCCAGTTGTGATCATATCCGTTTCCGTTTTTCAATTGTACATAATCATATTTAGTAATGTCTGCACCAATTGCTTTAGCTGTTGTGAAATCCATCGGAGTTCCTTTTACAGTGGCAATCTCGCCTGTTGTCATAAAAGTACTGTCTACCGGAGTGAAGCCATTTGCATTGATATAAAGCAAGTGGTCAGTAATTGGTTTGGTAGCATCGCCCGAAAGATTGAAATACGAGTGATTACACATATTAATCACAGTTTTCTTGTCGGTTGTAGCTTCAAAATCTATCTTAATAGCATTATCCTTAGTCAGGGTGAAAGTAACCTTTGCTTCAACAGCTCCGGGGAAATTCATATCTCCATCAGGCGAGAAACGGGTCATTTCAACTACTGAATCTCCGATCTGTTTCACATTTTTGTAAACCTGATATTGCCAGCCTTTAGGTCCACCGTGCAAACAATGACCAAAGTTGTTTTGAGGCAACTGAATCGTTTTTCCATCAATGGTAATCTGACCATTTTTAATGCGGTTAGCATAACGGCCAATTGAAGCACCGAAATCACTCGGAACTTTCACGTAATCGGCCACACTGTCGAAACCAAGAACCACGTCTTGCAATTTTCCTGTTTTGTCAGGCACCATTATAGAAACAATACGTCCACCGAAGTTGGTGATACAAACTTCAACGCCTGCTGCATTTTTAAGTACATACAAACCGGTAGAGTCACCGTTGATTATCTGCTCAAAATTAGTTTTTACAAGTCCTGAAAGCGTTTTTTCGCTTTTATCTTTACAAGCTATCATAAGAATTGGAATTAATGCTAAATAAATAAGTTTTTTCATAATGAATTATTTTATTGGTTTATGAAAACAATTCTTTTTCTGTGAATTGACCTAGTTTTATATAGTCTTTGTATAATTCAGCATACAAAGCTGCATTGGCAGGATTTGGATAGAATTCCTGAGCAAAGCCCATACCCATAGCTTTTTGAGCTTCTTCCACTTTTTCGTATACACCAGCTACAACAGCAGCAAACATTGATGTTCCGAAAGCACAAGCCTGTTCAGCTTTAGCTACTTTAATCGGCATATTCAAAACGTCAGCCAATGTTTGCATTACGAAAGGCGATTTCAACGCGATACCACCGATACCGATGATTTCGTTGATAACCACACCATTTTCGATAAAACGATCAACAATAGCTTTTGAACCGTAAGCAGTAGCTTCAACCAATGCGCGGAAGATAAGCGGAGCAGAGCTACCTAGGTTTAATCCGGTGATAGTACCTTTTACTTTTTGGTTAGCATCAGGCGTACGACGACCGTTCATCCAGTCTGTAGCCAGAATAGTTGATTCAGAAACAGGAACTTTCGCAGCTTCGATAGATAAAGCTGGAATGATTTGATCCATCGTTTCGTCGATCAGTTTTTGTTTGGTAGCTTCGTCAATCAAAGTTGTTTTCGAAAGTACGTTTACCACAGGCCATGCCACTACGTTCTTGAACCATGCATATACGTCTCCGAAAGCCGATTGTCCTGCTTCCAAGCCAACCATGCCCGGAATAACCGAACCGTCAACCTGACCGCAAATTCCCGGAATAAGTTTATCGCCCATTTCCTCGTAGCTGGCAACCATAATATCACAGGTTGAAGTTCCAATAACACGTACCAATGCACCCGGAGTAACTTCGGCACCAACTGCTCCTGTATGGCAATCGAACGCTCCAACAGCAACAGCAACTTTAGTAGTCAAACCAAGACGAGTTGCCCATTCTTCGGTCAATTCACCAGTTTTCTTGTCGCTTGGGCAAGTGCTGGTGTAAAGGCGATCACGGTAACCAGCCAACAATGGATCCAGTTCAACAAGGAAGTTTTCGGCAGGAAGTCCGCCCCATTTCTCCAACCACATAGCTTTGTGGCCTGAAGCGCAACGGCTGCGGCAGATTTCATGTGGATTGGTTTTGCCTACCAATAATCCTGGTAACCAGTCGCAGTGTTCTACGATAGAGTAAGCGGCGTTGCGTACTTTTTCGTCCGAACGAAGTACGTGTAATGCTTTTGCCCAAAACCATTCCGAAGAATAAATACCACCTTCATAAGAAGAATAGTCGATGTCCCAGCGAGCACACAAGTTGTTGATTTCTTCAGCTTCTTTAATGGCAGTGTGGTCTTTCCACAATACGAACATGGCGTTCGGATTTTCAGCAAACTCAGGAAGCAATGAAAGTGGAGTACCTTCTTTGTCGGTAAATACAGGGGTACTTCCTGTAGTGTCGAATGCAATACCTACAACTTGTTCACCTGTTCCGGCCGGACATTTTGAAAGGGCATCTTTCACTGTGTATTCCAATGCGTCAATGTAATCTTGTGGGTGTTGACGGTATTGATTGGCTGTCGGTACGCAATATTTGCCTTCCATCCAACGTGGGTAATACTTTACTGATGAAGCTACT
>CAIYOZ010000357.1 GCA_903927945.1 uncultured Bacteroidales bacterium
AAAGATTTGGGACCACAAACAAAGAAAGCATCCTCTTTCCTGGTCATGGCCATTGTAGGCGGAGCTGTATTTCCTCCCTTAATGGGCTTAATTGCGGATAACTTTGGAATGTCCATCGGATTTTTGGCACCTATTCCGTTCTTTCTGTTTATCGCATTTTACGCGTATAGAAGTCATGTACTCAGAGAAGTTCCTGTAAAGATAATTGCCAATGCCACAAATTAAATTTACAAATTCTACTTCAAAAATAAAATCGTTGGCTGATGCTATCAGTCTGTCAATCATGCAGGGACGATTGAAGGAGGGTGATAATTTGCTGTCAATTAATGAAGCGAGTTCGTTGCATAAAGTCTCTCGGGATACTGTCTTTAAGGCATACAATGAATTAAAAAGGAGAGGGTTGATTGATTCGACTCCCACAAAAGGGTATTTTGTAACCGGTGAAGTTAATCAAGTGTTGTTGTTGCTTGATAACTATTCTTCGTTTAAGAAAAACCTGTATTATCGTTTCATTGCAAATTTACCTGAAAATTATAAAGTAGATCTGATTTTTCATCAATATAATGAACGGTTGTTCGAAACCATTGTCCGTGAAAGTATAGGAAAATACAGCATGTATGTGATTATGAATTTCTCAAATGAGCAGTTCTCCGATTCACTAAAATTAATCCCTTCAAATAAATTATTACTGCTGGACTTCGGCAATTTCGAGAAATCGGATTATTCGTATATCTGTCAGGATTTTAATGATTCGTTTTTCAATTGTTTACTTGAAGGAAATGAATTCTTGAAACGCTATAAGAAACTGACTTTTGTATTTCCGGAAGAAGTTTGTCATCCGGTGAGTTCGATAGATTGGTTCATCCGTTTCTGTTTGTCCCAAGGATATGAGTACGAAGTGCTTCGAAAAGAGTCTGATTGGAAGGGTGTAGTACCTGGAACTGCTTATATCTGTATTTTATCGGAAGACCTGGTAAAAATAATCAAAGCTGCCGATTCTGCCGGATTCATTATCGGAAGCGATATCGGATTGATTGCCTACAATGAAGAGCCGGTTCTGGAAGTGATTAAAAGCGGTATTTCGTCTATTAGTATTGACTTTGGAGCCATGGGAGAAAAAGCAGCTCAATTTATTACCAATAAGCAACTGATACAGGAATATCTGCCAACAAAGCTGATCATCAGAAATTCCATTTAAACGATTATCGTTTTTTTTTGAATGATTAGCAGCACAGTTCAGCATAGCAATATTGTGTGATTTCAGGTCTAACTCTTTAATTGAAATCAAAATACGAAGTATTTTTCTTATCCGTTTTTAATCCGCCATATCCGCGTTTATCCGCGTGCTATTCTTATTTCTGACTTGTCCAGGTTAGGAATTAGAGGAATGATTCCCGGAGTGAAAAGATCAACACTTGAAATTATTAAAATCGTTTTATTTAAAAAACTCAAAATATAAAAGAACATGAAAACAGGAAGATTATCGGGAGAGAATCCAAAAGTGGGGATACGTCCCATTATTGATGGTCGCCAGGGAGGCGTACGTGAAAGTCTGGAAGAACAAACGATGAATATGGCCAAAAGTGCGGCGGCGTTGATTTCTTCGAAATTACGCTATGCCGATGGTACTCCGGTGGTCTGTGTAATTGCCGACACCACCATTGGCCGGGTATCTCAGGCAGCTGCCTGTGCCGACAAATTTGAGAAAGAAGGGGTAGGGCTTACTCTATCTGTGACTCCGTGTTGGTGTTACGGGACAGAAACCATCGATCTCAATCCATATTACCCAAAAGCCATTTGGGGCTTTAACGGCACCGAACGTCCGGGAGCCGTGTATTTAGCCGCCGCCCTGGCAGGTCACAACCAAAAGGGTATCCCGGCATTCGGCATCTACGGGCAGAATGTGCAGGAAAATACCGATACCAGTATTCCGGCGGATGTAGAAGAAAAGATTCTTCGCTTCATTAAATCAGGGCTAGCAGTAGCTACCATGCGTGGCAAATCGTACCTGGGAATTGGCGGCCAATGCATGGGTATTGCCGGTTCGGTGGTCGATCACGACTTCTTCCAGGAATACCTGGGTATCCGTGTGGAGGCAGTGGATGAGGTTGAAATCATACGCCGGGTTGAAAAAGGAATCTTTGATCCTCAGGAGTTTGCTAAAGCCATGGCCTGGACTGAAAAATACTGCAAAGTAAATGAAGGCACCGACTTTAATTCACCCGAATTGATAAGTACTCCGGAACATAAGGAAAAAGATTGGGAATATGTGGTGAAAATGACACTCATCATGCGTGACCTGATGATTGGGAACCCTCGACTCAAAGAGATTGGTTTTGCGGAAGAAGCCCTGGGACATAACGCCATACTGGCTGGTTTCCAGGGACAACGCCAGTGGACGGATTTTATGCCGAATGGAGATTTCAGCGAAGCACTCCTGTGTTCTTCCTTTGACTGGAACGGTATCCGGGAAGCTTTTATCATGGCCACTGAGAACGATTCACTGAATGGCATTTCGATGTTGTTCGGCCACTTACTGACAAACACAGCCTCTATATTTTCGGATGTGCGTACCTATTGGAGCCCTGAAGCCGTGAAACGTGTGACAGGCTATGAACTTGAAGGTGCTGCCTCGAATGGTATCATTCACCTGATCAATTCAGGGGCTACCTGCCTGGATGCTACCGGCGAACAAACCGATGCAACAGGAGAACCTGTGATGAAACCTTTCTGGGAAATCACCGAAGAAGAAGTGCTGAAATGTCTGGAAGCTACCACCTGGTATCCTGCCAGTCAGGGTTATTTTCGTGGAGGGGGATATTCTTCGAACTTCCTCTCGAAGGGAGGCATGCCGGTGACTATGTTGCGCCTGAACCGTATCAAAGGTCTCGGACCCGTCTTGCAGATTGCCGAAGGCTGGACAGTGGATCTTCCGGAAAATGTGCATCAGATCATTAATGAGCGTACAGACAAGACCTGGCCTACCACCTGGTTTGCCCCACGATTGAACGAAACACGTCAATTTAAGGATGTGTACAGTGTCATGAATAACTGGGGTGCCAATCACGGAGCCATCAGCTTTGGATATATCGGTGCCGACATCATTACCCTGGCTGCCATGTTGCGAATTCCGGTATGCATGCACAATGTACCGCAGGATCAGATATTCCGTCCGAGTGCCTGGGCTGCCTTTGGAATGGATGCGGAAGGTTCGGATTACCGTGCCTGCCAGACATACGGCGCATTGTATAAATAAAGGTTCAAGAGTTTCGTGTTCCGTGTTCCGTGTTTCGTGTTTGGGTTTGATCAAAATACGCAGTATTTTTCTTATCCGTTTTTTAATCCGCTAAATCAGCGTTTATCCGCGTGCTATTCTTTATTTGGCTAGTCCGGGTAAGGTAAAACCCAGCATACTGATTTAAATGAAAGAGCCAACAGAAAGCATTCGTGCGTTTCTGTTGGCTCTTTTTATCCGCGTTCAAATATCTTTTAATGCACCTCCACAAACACTGAATTTGAAGCCCTCTTTTCGTCGGCACTGGTGGTAAAGAGATAAACACATTCCACTTCCTCCGGTTTCAGATCCTCTATCTGAATCAACAGAAAACCATTATCAGCCTTGCCCCGCTCCTGACGAGCCATGGCCAGTTCACCGGTTGTAGTTTTCAGAAAGGCTATCACCCGGTCGGTTGCACCCTCATTCCCAAAATTAGTGCTGCAGGCATACTCCACGATAACCCCTGTTGAGTCGAGTGTAGCATCTGTCACCGTTACCATGGGCAACGGGCCTCTTGCTACCACCAGTTTGCGGTAATCTATTTTAGGAATATCCGAAGTCGTGTCAATGGCATTCGGTAAATTGGCCGACATAAAAGCATTGTAGGTCGACTGCTTCGCCGGACGATTCGGGAAACCCCAATCTGCTATACCGCCAAATGAATGATACACTTTCACCAACAATTTAAAACAGGTCCTGTAATGCTGTTGCCGGATCGTATTCGCATTCGTTGGATGAAACGCTTTGATACGCACGATATTCTGACCGTTCAACTTATAGGTGGTAAAGTTGGCTGCCGACTTGCGCATCGGTCCCAACAGTGGATTTTGTGAAATACTCATACATTCAGGATTTAATGTTCGATTGAAAAGATAGTGAATAAATCTGCCCCGCTGCGACGACCTCGTTTATGCTAGTGACGACACAAATGTACGGCTTAAATTTATATAAAACAAACTTATAAATGAAAATATATGTATTTAAAA
>CAIYOZ010000358.1 GCA_903927945.1 uncultured Bacteroidales bacterium
ACACTTTTATCATCGTTGGCATGAATAAGCAAAGTAGGTGGTGTTTGATCAGTTACATGCAAATTAGTAGAAAATTTATCAATCAACTCTTTACCGGCTTCTTTTCCAAGCAAATTTTCGCGCGAACCTTTGTGCGCATATGGGTCAGCCAGCGTAATTACCGGCGAAAGCAAAATCATAAAATCAGGACGGAACGAATACTTGTAAAACGTATCTTTTACTTCAGTGTAATCATCTGTAAAAACTCCCAGCGACGAAGCAAGATGTCCACCAGCTGAAGTCCCAAAAACGCCTGTTTTATTTGCTGAATAACCATATTTTGATGCCAGTGCATGCATCATTTTCATCGCGCGTTGACCATCCTGTATCGGACCAATTTCACGTAGCTTCAAATCCGGACTGATAGGCAAACGATATTTCAATACAAAAGCTGTTCCGCCCAGACTATTGATAAATTTAGCTATCTGCGAGCCGCTTACAACATGGGCCAGACGGGCGTAACCGCCACCGGGAATAACCAATACTGCAAAACCCCGGTTTTCCTCTTTTGAAGGAGTATAAACTTCTACTGCAGGATTGGCAACCACGAACTGACGATCATTTGCAATACTATCAATCAGGTGAAAGCCATTGCTGTTTGGCATTTTAGATTTTTCCCAGAGAAAAATTTCTCGTTGCGAATAGATTGCCACTGAACAGAATGTAATTGTTAATAAAATAAGCTTTCTCATGATTTATTGTTTATAAAATTGGTGGTTCAAATACCAAAAGCAATCGCAGTATTTCAATTTCTTAGTTTTTAATCAACAATCGGGTATCAGATGTTTTATTGTTAACCATTTTCAACAAATAAACCCCTTTGCTGAAATCTGATATATTGACGGACTGAAGATCTCCATTAATTCGTATTTTTCTAATTAACTCACCTGATATGTTGAGTATTTCCAAATCATTTTTCGATGATTGGGTTCGAATGTGAAAAAATCCATTCGTTGGATTGGGGTAAATCTGACAGTTTTCTGCACCAGTCAAGCTTAGTGCTTCAGCGTTTATTGAACTCACCCTTCCTTTAATCGTAAGACTCGACAAACATAAATATTTTGAAGTAGCTGTTCCGTTGTACCAGGGATAAAGACGTAAATAAAAACACTCTTTGTCTGCAACCTGAACTATTGGTTTGTAAGAGATAGCCACCATTGTATTACTTACATTTGTAGTTTTATCTTCCAATACAACAGCATTACTGAAATCAACATTTTTGGAATATATTACACGATATTTCAATCCGCTACCACCTGCTGCACCCGCATAAAAACCAATGGAATCGATTGTCAAATTAGTACTTGTATTGGGTTTTACTGCAAACTGAATATAACGGCTTGTATTAATGTCGATTTCGCCTGCAGGCCAGGTGTCGACAACATTGTTTGCTGAGGCACTTATACTGTTCCGCTGGGCTGCAACTCCTGTTATTCCGGCTGGCCAGGTAGCTATAGTGGCATAATTTTTCACATACATGCCCACCCACGATTCATCCAAACTAATTACCGGTCCGGTAACAGTCGGAGTTGCGTTAGCCGTCAACGGGAAATTGACACTCATCCCCACTCCATTCGACATAGACAATCCAATGCCTTTGATAGAAATTTTCTTGGTAATTGTGTTACCGTAGGAAATGGCAAGAGAATCGTTGTAACTTTTGGGTAATGTTGGTTGAAAATGCACATATACATCTGTAGCAGTAAGATTTCCTCCGCTGTACGGAATTTGAACATTGTCAGAGAAAGTACCAGTGAATGTTAGACCAACCTGAAAACCTTCCGGTGAAGTTACTGTTACATTTCCGACAGTTGGTGTCAGGCTTAATCCTGAAATAGATAATTTACTGCTTGAATACGCTGAAATATAACTATTCCCGAAATCGATTGCCGAAGGAGTAATTATCAGATTGGGTGACGCATTCAGATTAGCAGATAGAATATTTTGTTTCAGCATTTCCTGAACTGCAAGTTGGGCATACAACGTTGCTCCAACCGGATTCAAGTGAGTTTGATCTGTTGTTACATAGATGGTGGAATAAGCATTCGTTGCCCCATAACTTTCTGCTAATTTACGGGTCAAAGCAGTATGGTCTATAACAGGAACTCTCATTTGTCGTGCTACAGCTTTCATGGCACGTACATAATTCAATGTTGAATCATCAGCACCAAGGTTATGCCTTCCCGTGAGCGTAATGGTATCACAGGCAAAATAGCAACGAACAATCGGGGTAACAAGAATAGGAGTCGCTCCTAAATTTCTGGTTTCATTCACATATTTACGCAGGTAACCCTGATAATCGCTCCAGGGCGCAGTGGCAATTCCTCCGGTAATTGCGGGATCGGAAAGTCCGTTCAATTTCTCATCATTATGTGCAAACTGAATAAAAACGTAATCACTGGCTTTCAATTTTGTTCTTACACCTGCCCATAGACTATCACTTCCGGTATAAAAACTACGCGTGCTGCGTCCGTTACGGGCGGCATTCACAAAATTCATATCACCAACCAAAAAGTTTCGAAACATTTGTCCCCAGCCACGTTGGTTCGGATAAACTGCCGGATCGTAATCGGCCATAGTGGAATCACCAATAAAATAAACTGTTGGTGTTGAACTCATGGTAATAATACCAATTGTTATCAATGAGGATTTGATTTAAGCCCGCGCGTGACCTTCGCAGCAAGCGCGGGGACCACTTAGAAAAGGTTCAGCGAACGAGCCGCCGAAGGCGGCAGAGTGAGCGACGAAGGGAAGCATAGCTTCCCTCGTGGAGCACCGGGCGCCACCTTATAAAGCCCGGCGTTATTCGCCCCTATCGCTTTGCGGCGCGATAGGGGTGCGACAAGCGCCCCCTTAGCTCAACTGGATAGAGCAACTGCCTTCGAAG
>CAIYOZ010000359.1 GCA_903927945.1 uncultured Bacteroidales bacterium
ACATCCGGTAATGGCTCAACGGCATTATGTACCGTGGTTACTTTTCGTGGATCCTGATGGTATTTTTCAATAACAATCCGACGTGTTAATTCACTCACTGTCATTATATGGTCGGCCATATCCATTCCACGTTTTTCAATGCCATAAACGGTAGGATTTACCTGTCCGCGACTGCGATCAAAATCGGTTGCATGAACATGAATTACCAAAGGTTTTCCGCTAATTTGTTTGGCAAAGACACCAGCCGGATACGTAAGCCAGTCGTGCGAGTGAATAATATCAAATTCAACCTGATTTGCCAACACACTCGCCACTGCCTCATAATTAGATATTTCTTCAATTAAATTATCGGGATAGCGACCCGAAAAATCAATGCAGCCCAAATCGTTGGTATGAATTCGGCGATAATCATATTTAATTCCATCTCTCAACCCAAAATATTCATCAGGATTCATCATGCTACCAATACGGTGATTCACATGATCCCAACTATTTTCTTTCCAGACAACCGGCACATTACAAGCCCCGATAATTTTCAAAAAACTTTGATCTTCGTCACCATGAGGTTTTGGAATTACAAAGGTAATTTCCATATCATCCTGCAATGACATGCCTTTTGTCAACCCGTAGCTTGCAGTTCCCAATCCTCCCAATATATGCGGCGGAAACTCCCAACCAAACATTAATGCCTTCATATATTATTCGTTTTCGTATTTTTTCAACATTTCAAACACTCTCAAAACCTCAGCCACACTCATGGCAAACGACATGCCTCCATGTCCTTTATAAGGCGGATTTCCATCAAACAATTCGGGTAAAGTGCCAATACATAACTCACTCATTTCGCCTTCAAAACCAATCATCATACGTTCGATAAATGACTTACCACTTTGTTTATATATTTTTAAATAGGCAGCAGCAAAAGCTCCAAAAGTGCATGGCCAAACCGGTCCGTTGTGGTAATTTCTATCACGTTCCAACTGTCCACCAACATAACTTGGACGGTAAAATCCACTCTTGGGACTCAATGACCGTAATCCTTTTGGGGTAAGCAGCTCCTTGGTGGTAATGTCTAAAACCGACTTCTGTTGTTGTTTGTTGAGAGGCGAAAATGGCAATGCCACAGCCAAAATCATATTAGGGCGCACCTCCCGGTCGGAATATCCACCATCCACATAATCAAATAGATAATTTCCATTCCAAAATGTTTGAACAAAAGCTTCACGAGCCATTTCAGCCTGATAATCGAGCAAGTCCGCCGCATGTTCTTTTCCTGTTTCACGAGTAAGTTCAGCAACAAATTTCAGCGCATTATACCACAATGCATTGATTTCAACCACGTAACCCGTACGAGGGGTTATCGGTCGACCATTTTCAATGGCATTCATCCATGTTGCCGGTTTATCAGTTCCGTTTACATACAGCAAACCATTATTATGCACAAACAAATTAGGATGATTTTGCTTACGGATAAAATTAACAATAACATTGGCTAATTCTTCATATCTTGTGGCTGCTTCTGTCAGGGAGTTATGCTTTGAAAATTGCTGAATTACCCATAAAAACCAAAGCAATACATCGGGATCATCAATAGCCTGAATTTTAAAACCGCTTCGTTTGCCTGACAAAAATTCCTGAATTTCTTCAATTGAAGTTTTCATTATGGCTTCGAAATAGTCCATTCGGTCAATTGTAAGTGTGCAACCCGGCAAAGCCACAAACTGATCACGGGCACGTGCACCAAACCAAGGATAACCGGCTAATAAGTAAGTTTTATCTCCTTCACGTTTGTAAAACTGTTGTGCAGAATTTTTCAGGCAAGTAAACATATCAACACGGTGAATTCGTCGGCTCATCTCCTTATCCCAAAGTACTTTCAGTTTTTTGGCAGAAACATTGGTAATTCCTGCAGAAAAAATGACAGATTCACCCTTTTTAATTGGCAATTCAAAATAACCCGGAACCAACAAATCCTCTCTACAAGCGTAACCTCTTTCTTCTTCTTTATAATATTCAATATTTTTGTACCAATCCGGTTGATGATTGTAGGTAGCCTTTTTTGAGAATTGCATGTGCAGACAAGGATATTTCTCATATAAACACATACGAATACCATCCTGAATTTCATGGTATGAGGTATCAGCTTCGGCATTTTCATGTGTAAGCTCATTCACGCTCCGAAATGCCAGGAAAGGTTTAAAACGAAGTAAAGTCGGTGAATGGGCTTCCAAAAGTGTATATTTTATCAATACCCGGGGTTCGAACGAAACGAGTAAGCGTTCCTTTGAAAGTATCACTCCACCAACCCGATAAATGGTACGGGAAATTACTTCGCAATCAAACTGGCGAATATATTTATGACCATTCGGACTGTAATTATTGCCCTCGTACTTATGAATTCCAAGGTTAAACTCGGCACCATGCTGAACTACTGTTTCGTCGAGCGAAGAAAGTAAAACATGATTAGAATCATCTATTTCGGGTAATGGCAACACCAATTGACCATGATATTTACGTGTATTACAATCAATTAAAGTGGTACTGTTATATGCACCTGCGCGGTTAGTACGAATCATCTCTTTCGAAAGCGATTTCTCGAGATTTATTAGCAGTGTTTTATCAAAATTGAGATAACTCATATATTCATGCAAAAAAGTTTCATTTTTTCACTTTATCGACCGCAATATATAAAAATAATTTTAATTAATAAAGTGATTTTTGAGCAATTAGTTTTATTTAAAT
>CAIYOZ010000360.1 GCA_903927945.1 uncultured Bacteroidales bacterium
CTTTATTATCCACTTTTTCAAAGATATCTGTGGAAGCAGAACCTTTTAAAATCATATATGAATGGATAAAAGATTATGTCCACGAAGTTTCTTTAAATAATAGTGTACTTGAAATTACAAAAGATATTGTCAAAAATAAAAAAAAGAAAGAGTTTATATTAGAATCGCTGAACAAAGCGGATTTCAATATTACTCAAATTGATTTGACTGAAATAAAGAAAAAGAAACTGCCGGAAGATATAAAAATAATATTTAAAAACAATTCTCCTTTGTCGAATTCCATTAAAAAAGAATTTCTCGTAGATACAAATGAGGAGGATACCCTTTTTAAGCATCATACAAAGGCTGGAGATTTTTCGTTACTTTCAGAAACTGAATCTGCAGGGACTCTTTCATACCTGGAATTATTGGATCAACTCTATGAAATGATTCATCAAAATCACATTTATCTATATGATGAGATAGAAAAGAATATTCATTATGATCTGTTGATTCATTATTTAAGTCTCTTTATGATGAATAGTCAAGCCTCACAGTTGATTTTTACTACTCACGATCAACTTTTACTTGACGAAGATTTTATTCGAAGAGATATGGTATGGTTTACTAATAAATCCAAAGAAACAGGAGGAACGGAACTCTATTCTGCCGCAGATTTTGGTTTGCATAAAAATATCTCATTGTATAAAGCCTATAAAGTGGGTAAGCTTGGGGCTAAGCCAGAATTAGGTTCAATCTTCATCGAAAAAGAAATCATTCATGAGTAGGAAGATACAACCAAGACAACCCTTAGTTAATAATGCGATTGCTGTTATCGGTGAAGGAATTACGGAACAGTATTATTTGCAGTCAATAAAACATTTGACTAATGTACAAATTACTCCGAAATTACCAAAGCATTCAACAGGTGACAAATTTGTTGAAACTGAAATCAAGAAATGTATAGCTGATGGATATTCAAAGATATTTTGTTTGATTGATATGGATAATAAGAAAAATGTCAAAGAGAAATTTGATTATGCAAAATTGAAAGCAAAATATCACGACAAGATTTATAAAAATAAAAGTATTGGAACTGAAATTGAAATCAAGTTCTTTGAAAATGAACGTTGTTTAGAGATTTGGTTTTTGTTTCATTTTAAAAATACAACTGCTGAGTTTGCTACTCAAAATGACTTGTTGAGAGAGCTTAATAAATTATGTAGATATGAAAAAACAGAAAAGTTTTTCCTTTCAACCAGTGGTCTCCATCAGTATTTTATTAAGAATGGTGGAGATTTTAACGCTGCTAAAAGAAATGCAGAAAACTCATTAAGAAGAATGAATGAACATGCAACCGATTATACTTATAGTGAAATGAATGATTTCTTTGAATTGATAGAAAAGAAATAACATTTACAATTTGTAAGAACCAGCGGTTCTACGAAATGAATTCCGCACAATGCGGTTGGGTGATTTAGAATCAAGTTGAATCAATACCAGTAAGTTACTCCAATGATTTTCCAGTCATCATCAAAAAAGGAAGTGCTTTGTTGTAATCCAACTCCGGATATTCCAGTCCTAAAGCACGCAAATTATTATAATACGTTTGATGTTGGAGGTAATAGTTTTTTTCAGATTGTACAAACCATGCTTTATCACCTGCCTTTTGTGATAGAAACCATTTTTCTAATAATCTGGCCATGCGTCCGTTCCCATCATTAAACGGATGAATCTTGACGAAAACTAAATGAATAAGAGCCGCAAAATAAAAAACTTCAAGAAGGGTCATTTCTGTTGTCAATAAATGATTTATATCTGCAAATAGCTTCTCCATTTCACTCGTCACTTCATACGGCGAGGCTGCCACATATTCAATTCCACCGTTATCGGAAATAACATACATATTTTGATTCCTGAATTCTCCCCGTTGATACTTGTCCACGAGATGCTTACTCACCAATTTATGAGCTTTCATTAGATTCTTTTCGCTTAATGGATTATTTTTGGCAAATATATAGGCATTGTAGAGGTCATCGATCTTATTAGTGTAATCGGGTTGAAACTTAACTCCGAATTTTTTGAATTTAATATATGAGTCCAGTTCAGTTTCTTCCCCTTCAATTTTACTTGAAAAGACGGATGCCACCGAAGTATAAAAACTAAATGTATCCGTTGATATGTCGGCTTCTGTCAAACTCTCGAAGCTTTTTGTAAGTTCTGAGCTGTCAATAGTTTTCTTATAGTCGCCCAATAATTCAACAGGCAATATCTCAAATTTGGTCGTCATTTAATTTTCAAATTTTAATAAAGTCCAAAACTACTAAATTCATTTTAATTTTCATTCTATTTAGAAATAAATTACCAAACTACCCGCTTTCTCCTGCCTACCTCCTGCCTACCTCCTTAGTAACTCCTGGGAGAGTCTTTATAAATAGTTTGCGAAATAGATTGAGAAAACAAATGAAATACATTCATAACACATATCTATATAAATATGTCTTTACTATGTATCACGTATGTATTATATATGTATTATCTATGTATTGTCTAAATACTCTCGCAGGAGCTACTAAGGAGGTTCCCAGGAGTTACTATACAGCCGGGGAGTGGAAAGATTTCGATTTTAGCATGATTTTTAATGGAAATATACTTTGAAGTGCAGAAAATTGTTGTCAATAGTCTAGAGGGCGTAAATTTGGAAGTCAAATGAATTAAGGGGTCACTGAAAACATTAAATTATTTCCGGTTCACCAAATAAATCCCAATAAGTACCACTACAGCACCACCAATTTCATGGATCGTAAGGACTTCACTCAGGATAAGTACCGAAAAAATGGCGGTAAACACGGTTTGGCTCAATAAGCTCACGGAAGCGACCGTAGGCCGGATATGCCCCAATGCCTGATTGATGGCGAGCCATCCCAACACTTGCGGTATTAGTCCCAGGACACCTAACGCCAACCAGGTCGTGTTGCTGAAACCCCAGAGTGGGGTGGAGGTAACAAGGCAAATGAACCCAAGTACCAGAGTACTGGAAATCATGGATATGGTGGTAAATGAAAAGGTATCGAGGGAACTTCTGCCTTTGCGGACGGTGATCAGGTAGGCTCCGTAAAACATACTGGCAATGATAGCCAGCACGTTGCCGAAATTCAGGTTTGCCTGCAAAATCTGATTGACACCAATGATAATAGTCACCCCCACTATGGAGATGAAGGTACCGATCCAGAAGATTTTGGAAGGCTTCTCTTTCATGAAAAGCAAGGCGCCAAGACCTACCCATACCGGTGCCAGGTTGGCCAACAGGGTAGAAATAGTGGCTTTGGACAGCATGATGGAGGTATTCCACAGTGCAATGTCACAGGCAAACAATATCCCGCAGATAATCGCAATTTTCACACCTTTACTATCGGTGATGGGTTTCTTAAAGTATAACCAAATAGGAATGATGCTGATGGTACCAATCAATAACCGGTAGAATCCGGAACCAAAGCCACTGATGTTCGCAATCTTTACCAAAATTGCCGACCAGGAGATGCACAGTACACCTAACAATAACAAAAGATAATGTACCCACGGATGGTCTTTGTGCAATTTGAGCATTAATTGGTTAATTGGGTGTTGGTTAATTGGTTGTTAAGTTCTATTTTATCCCTCCCTAGATCAGGATAAATTGCGGGGATGCGAATTACCATCATCTCCTAAATATTATATTATGATAAACCAGTGAATCTCAAGCAGCCACTCTCAACATCCCCTTCAGGGGCTTGGGGCGGAATCATCGAATAATTCAGCAATCTATTATTACCTGTTTCATTTATTTTATTAGACTTGTATTCCTAATCTGAAATGTAAACTGCAGACTATAAACTACTAACTATAAACTAACCGCTCTCACCATTCTGTCATTTCCATAAATATCTTTCTTCAATGTCACCTCACTGAATCCCATTTCGGTCAGTAGCTCTATACATGACAATCCTGCATTTCTGTTAATTTCAAAATACAGTTTCCCGTTTGGTTGCAAATGACGTTGGGCAAAATGTGCAATCTTCCGGTAAAATAGCAACGGGTCATTGTCGGGAACAAACAATGCCAGATGAGGCTCGTTCTCCAGCACATTCGGCAGGATATTACCCTTTTCATTCTCGGTGATATAGGGAGGGTTGCTCACAATGATATTCCATTTCTTAGAAAAGCCCGGAGCATTCAGAATGTCAACAGCCGCAAAATGAACTTCTACCTTGTTCATGTTTGCATTACTTTTTGCAGTTTCGAGAGCTGTTTCTGATATATCAAAGGCATCGACCGTTGAATTTGAAAATTCATGTTTTAATGAAATGGCGATGCAACCACTTCCGGTACCAATATCCAATATCTGCCATTCGGCATGATGTTCGTTCTCGTTTTTGATCCAGTCCACCAATTCTTCAGTCTCGGGACGGGGTATCAAAACGCTCTCATTTACCAAGAAAGGGAGTCCAAAGAACTCCGTTTCACCCAAAATATATTGAATTGGAAC
>CAIYOZ010000361.1 GCA_903927945.1 uncultured Bacteroidales bacterium
ATTTGGATAAATGACAATTATTATCAACAAGTGAAATTACCTGCGTTTATGTTAGCATTTATATCTATGTTTATTTTCTGTTTTTATTTAAGTAAAACGAAATTTCATTTTACTTTTGAAATTTACATAAAACTGTCATTCTTAAGTGTTATTGTTACTCCTTTTATTTTACCTGGAATGCATGAAAGATACTTGTACCTGGGTGATGTTATGGCAATACTCTATCTGTTGGTTGTCAAAAAAAATGCATATCTAACGTTCGGGATCATTATAGTGTCGTTTTATTCTTACTTATGTTGTTCCAGGCTCCAAAGCATATTACCATTATGGCCTGCTTTTTATTTGTATTTGTCAATAATCGTATTGTCTATTTATGATCTTTGGAAATCATTAACAATTAAATCTACGCAAATTTCTCAAGTAAGTTCTCATACTACTATATGAAATACTCTAAATCCCTCATTCAATTTATAAAATTTGGTATTGTAGGTGTTTCAAATACCCTGCTCACTGCATTTGTTATTTGGCTGTTGCTAAAAGTTTTGCATTCGTCAGATTATCTTTCAAATTTCATTGGGTATATTGTCGGATTGACCAACAGTTTTATCTGGAACCGCAAATGGACTTTCGAAAGTAAAACAAAATTGAGTGTGACGATCTTTAAATTTATTCTTACCTTTGCTATCTCTTATTTATTTCAGTTGGGGAATCTGTATTTATTATTGCATTTTTCAACCATCGATCCTTATGTATGCCAGTTGATATCGATTGTAGTTTATACATGCATCAATTTTGTGTTGAATAAATACTATACTTTTAAAACGCATCAGAAAGATTGAATCTGACTTTTCACGCCAGACTATATCGTTGATAATACATTAAATTTTGAATGGAAAGAATATGAAAAATCAGAATAACAGGAGAAAGTCAGAACTCTATTTTCATACATTGCCTGAAAACCTGAATTGCGCTCAAGCCGTTTTAAAAGGCTTTCAAAACGAGTTTAGCATAACTGATCAGGAAGTAGAAGAATATCGTGCCTGGGGTGGCGGTAGAGTTCAGGGAGGTATATGTGGTGCTCTTTATGCAGCAGAGCGTTTACTTCGTCAGGCCGGGAAGCCTGGTATAACAGAAGAATTTAATTCCAAGGCAGGAGAAATCCATTGTCTGGATATTAAAGCTTTGAATTTCCCCTGTATTGAGTGTGTACGTCTTGCTGATGAATTGGTGGATAAACGAATGAAATAACTCCCGGTTATTTCTTGTTTATCAGATTCATAAACTCCTCACGTGTTTTGGCTTGTTCAAAGATACCAGTAAAATCAGAGGTTGTAGTAATGGAATGTTGTTTTTGTACTCCCCGCATTTGCATACAAAGGTGTTGTGCTTCGATGATTACCATCACACCCATAGGATTTAAAGTGTTTTGAATGCATTCCTTGATTTGCGTGGTCATACGTTCCTGAACCTGCATTCTGCGTGCATAAACCTCCACAATTCGGGCAATTTTACTCAACCCTGTAATTTTTTTGTTCGGAATATAGGCTATATGAGCTTTCCCAAAGAAAGGCAACATGTGATGTTCGCACATCGAATAAAAATCAATATCCTTTACAATCACCATCTGACGGTAATTCTCAGTAAACATGGCTGATTGGATAATCTCCTCAGGATTTTGTTCGTAGCCTTGCATCAGGAATTGTAATGACCTGGCAACCCGTTCAGGAGTCTTAAGTAACCCTTCCCGATTGACATCTTCCCCCAAAAGTTGAATTATTTGTTTATAATGTTCTGCAATTTGTTCCGTCTTTTCGGTGTCGAAGGGAACAGGTTGGTTGATATTGAAATCCATCATGTATTTATTTTGAAACTGGAATGATTATTTGTTCCCGAACAATATATATTTCACTCTTCATGGAAGGGAAAGCATTAATTATTGTCGATCGGAAGGAATGTGCCTCACTTTGTGTTGTAAAATCACCCACCCTGACTTTCCAGAAAGGTGAAGAGTAATTCACATAAACTGTTTGATTAGGGAAAGCATCCCGTATTTGTTTTTCTATTTTAAAAGCTTCATTCTTGGCTGTACGTTGTACATTGCTTGAAAAAACCTGCACCCGGTATCCATTAGCAGTTGCTTGATCCTGAGAGTTCAATGATCTTTTATTTGCCAACAATTGTTCAATTCGTTTATCCTGATGAATTTTAACTGTGGCATGGGTAATGGAATCCGGTGTGGAAAGTGCTTCGAAAATATTGTTTTTTTTGGAATCCTGGTTTTGTTGTGCTTGCATTATCCCCACCAACAGCAGGAAAAACAGCACAAAAGTAAAATCTTTTCTATACATTATCAGAATTATTTTAGGGTGCAAAGTTATACAAATGTTGTGAGTTTTCACTCAGGTTTTACAAATTTATTGGTTTTTTGGCATGTAAATAACTTATAATCAGTTTTTATGAGATAAAATAATTGGCAGCATTAAATATTAATCACTTAATGCTTATCTTTGCTTAAGTTTTATTAATCTTACCATGATAAAAACAAAAACAGCTATTATTGTTGCTGGAGGGAAAGGTATTCGAATGCAAGCTGACATTCCGAAACAGTTTCTCGAATTAAACGGGAAACCTATTCTTATGCACACGCTTGAGGTGTTTCATTGTTGTGATCCACACATTCAACTTATTCTGGTTTTGCCGTCTTCTCAAATCGATTTTTGGAATGATCTGTGTGACGAATACTCATTCACTCTAAAACATCAAATAGTTGTTGGGGGGCAGAACCGTTTTACGTCGGTTAAAAACGCTTTAGATTCAATTCACGGTCGTTCATTGGTTGCAGTCCATGATGGCGTTCGTCCATTAGTAAGTATAGACACCATAACCCGTTGTTTTGATGAATCCGGAATAAAGGGTACTGCTATCCCTGTTATTGATCTGGTGGATAGTATCAGGCTGGTTACCGTCAATGGCAATCAATCCGTGGACAGGTCAAGCTATAAATTAGTTCAGACTCCTCAGGTTTTCGACATCGAAATACTAAAAAATGCTTACAATCAAGACTTTTCACCTCTTTTTACCGATGATGCTTCCGTAGTGGAGGCCAGTGGCGTAACGATAAATATGGTGGAAGGTAACCGTGAGAATATAAAGATTACGTCACCATTTGATCTTGAAATGGCAGAATGGCTGTTGAAGAGTCAACTGAAATGAATTGATTTATTTTAAAATAATCTCCATAATTTGTTTTCATAGTTCAGGGTACCGGATAAAATCACTGTTTTGAGTTGTTAGATGAAGAGTAAAAATAATAATATTGAATGGATTGATATTTTGCGGGCATGTGCAATGCTTGGAGTCATTATCATTCATATTTCTACCCCGATTTTAAAGATGAGTTTTGGTAAGAACATGCAATATTGGTGGATAGGCAATATAGTGGATAGTGCTGTCCGCTTCTCAGTCCCCATGTTTTTAATGTTGAGTGGAGCTACCATGTTAGGAAGGGAATATCCGTTGAAAGAGTATTTCATAAAGCGAATGTTCCGTGTTCTTTTTCCTTTCTTATTTTGGATGGCAGTCTATTTGGTGTTTGACTGGGCAACTCTTGTACCAAAACGTCAACCACATGGATTCAATCGCATACTGCATTGGGGTACTGATTTGTTTTTGAACGCCGGTATTTCAAAACATTTCTGGTACATTTATATGATTTTGTTTATTTATCTTTTTGTGCCGTTTATCGGAAAATGGATACGGAAACTCAGCCGTTCTTCCATATTGTATGTGTCAATCGGGTGGATTGTTCTGACAGTGTGCTGTAAATCTGTCCCTTTAAACCTTTATACCTGGAAAGAAGATTTATTCAGTAAATTTTTAGCCTATTTTCTTTTCTCGGGTTACCTGGTATTAGGTTATTACCTTAGTAAACTATCAGGATCAAGTAGGATCAGGTTATTTGCCTCGTTATTATTCATATTAAGTGTCCTGTCTTCATCCGTGCTGACTTATATATTTAGTAAAAGTGCCCATAAATTAGACCTGAGTATGTATGGGTACTTAGCCTGGAACACCATCATTCAATCCATTTCACTATTCTTATGGGTTAAAGACTCGGGAATCACAAACAGGTTTTTATCAACAGTTCAACATACCATAAGCGATTATAGCTACGGAATTTATCTGGTTCATGTCATGGTTATTGATATTCTCTTTAATTACGGTGTTTTTTGGAAAATGGCATATCCATTGATTTCATTACCCTTGTTGGCTGTTTTGATTTTAATAATCTCATTTTCTATTATTTTTATCTTACGGAAAATACCTTTTGGTAATTATATCTCCGGCTAATTGATTATGGATTTACTAAGCGATATAAAATTCTTCCCGGGAGTAGGGCCTAAGCGAGCGGATTTACTCAATAAGGAACTTGGCATTAAAAGTGTCGAGGATTTGTTGCGCCACTACCCGTATAAGTATGTCGACAGAAGCCGGTTTTATTATCTTCATGAAATTAATGAGGATATGCCGTTCATTCAGGTGAAAGGTCAGATTGTTCGTTTTGAGAAGGTAGGGGAGGGTCATGCCCAACGTTTGACTGCCATCTTTACCGATGGACATGGTACCATTGAATTAGTCTGGTTCAAAGGGGTTAAGTTTGTCCTTGAAAAATACCATACGAAGATAGACTATGTCATTTTCGGAAAACCAACTGCCTTCAACGGACGATTTAATATCGTTCATCCTGAAATTGAGCTGGTATCTCAACTTCCTCCACCTGAAATGATGGGCCTGCAGCCATTCTACAATACATCCGAGAAGATGAAGGGAAGTTTCCTGAATTCTAAGACCATTCAGAAAATCATATTTCCCCTCATCCAAGCCATCAAAACAGGTATCCCGGAAACACTTCCGGCGTACGTGTTGAAGAAATATGCGTTATTGAATCTGACAGATTCATTAGTGAATATACATTTTCCTAAAAATGCCGATCTTTTAAATAAAGCACGTCAGCGGTTGAAATTCGAGGAACTATTTTATATTCAGCTGAATATTCTCCAGCAAACCAAGTGGCGTGACCTTCACTACAAAGGATATATATTCAGTGAGATAGGCTATTTTTTCAATACTTTCTACAAGGAATACCTGCCCTTTGAATTGACAAATGCCCAGAAGCGGGTTCTGCGTGAAATCAGGATTGATGTGGCTTCGGGCCGGCAAATGAATCGCTTATTACAAGGTGATGTGGGAAGCGGCAAAACACTGGTGGCTCTCATGGTGATGCTTATGGCTGTTGATAATGGTTTCCAGGCATGCATCATGGCTCCAACCGAGATACTCGCCAATCAGCACTACGTCAGTCTCACGGAATTCATGGGTAATCTGGGCGTGCAGTTTTCTTTGCTTACCGGTTCTACCCGACCCAAGGAGCGCATTGTCCTTCATGAAAAACTCCGCAGTGGAGAAATGAATATCCTGATTGGCACCCATGCCTTAATCGAGGATGTGGTTCAGTTTCATAACCTGGGACTTGTTGTTATTGATGAACAACACAGGTTCGGTGTAGAACAACGCTCAAAGCTATGGAAGAAGAGTAATGAATTGCCTCATATACTAGTCATGACAGCAACCCCTATCCCCAGGACGCTGGCCATGACGGTATATGGTGATCTGAGAATATCAGTCATTGATGAATTGCCTCCAGGACGTAAGCCCATTCAGACGTATCATTATTATGATACTAAACGCCAGGCATTGAATATCTTCATTGCCAAACAGGTGGAAGCGGGCCGACAGGTCTATATAGTCTATCCGTTAATCGAAGAATCGGAAAAAGTCGATTTGCAAAACCTGGAGACAGGATATGAATATATTTGTGAAACATTTCCTAATTATGAAGTGAGTAAAGTGCACGGCAAGCTCAAAGCAAAGGAGAAAGACTTCCAAATGCAGAAGTTTGTCAGGGGCGAGACTCAGATCATGGTCGCCACCACGGTGATTGAAGTGGGGGTGAATGTGCCGAATGCTTCGGTGATGGTCATAGAAAGTGCCCAGCGTTTCGGTTTATCCCAGTTGCATCAATTACGCGGAAGGGTTGGACGGGGTGCTGAACAATCCTATTGTATCTTGCTCACAGGGGTCAAATTGGCTGCTGAAACAAGGAAACGTATGGAAATCATGGTTCGGACTAATGATGGGTTTGAAATATCCGAAGCTGATTTGAAATTCCGGGGACCGGGTGATCTGGAAGGTACCCAACAGAGTGGTTTGCCGTTTGATCTCAAGATCGCCAACCTGGCCCAGGATGGCAAAATGCTTGAAATTGCCCGCAACTTTGCCATGGAAATTCTGGAAACTGACCCGCAGCTTTTAGAAAATGAAAACAGGGTATTGGCAAATCAATTAAGCAAAATGAAGACAAATACCTTAAATTGGGGTTCTATAAGTTAATAATATAGAACTTTCTTTGAATGCAACCATCATTTTTTTAATTTTGGACAGCATTATGGAGTTTTTAGTAATAACGTATTTTAATTACATCAAAAAACATGGAAAAAACACTTGTAATTATTAAACCCGGTGCTATTCAAAGAGGGCTGATTGGTGAAGTGATTCATCGTTTTGAGCGCAAAGGGTTGCAATTGTGTGGTATCAAGATGATGCAACTCACCGACGAAATACTGGCTGAACACTATGCACACTTAGTACAACGCCCTTACTTTAAGCGAATTAAAGACTCTATGATGATTACTCCGGTGATTATTTGTTGCTGGAAAGGACTGGAAGCTGTGCATATTGTTCATGAAATGGCTGGTAAGACTAACGGACGCGAAGCCGCCTTTGGAACAATACGAGGAGATTTCAGTATGAGTGTGCAAGAAAACATTATTCATACCTCCGACTCGATTGAAACTGCCAAAGTAGAACTGGCCCGTTTCTTTACAGAGGATGAAATCTTTCAGTTCGATCACACTGATCTGACTTATTTGTATGCAAACGATGAAATTTAACGGTTGATTTAATTCCTGTTTTTTTTAATTATTAATTTTGCATAGAACAGTATGCATCCCTAAAAGTATTTTATGCCCGTTTTCCTCAAACACTATCTCACTCTCTCTATATTATTCCTCTCTACTTTAGGGTGTCTGTCTCAACAACCAAATTTTTCACTCTTCCCGAAAAAAGATTCGGTGAATGTATACCGCGAAATGTTGAACGATAACTCTGATGACCTGATGGAAAATCATCCGGCGGAAGATATCTACAACAACATCTGGACGAGCGATCATGTCAACCCCTATAAGATTCCGATCGATAGTCTGCCGGACTCGACTCGCATCGATATGTCCAATTTCTTTGTACCGGTGCATGGCACTATTACCTCCGTATTCGGACCCCGCCGGTTCCGGTTCCACTACGGGGTCGATTTGAGGTTAAAGATAGGTGATTCTGTGCGCAGTGCCTTTTCAGGAAAAATACGGATTATCGACTATGAAGCCCGGGGATATGGACATTATATCGTGATTCGACATAACAACGGGCTGGAAACAGTATACGGTCACCTTTCGGCGGTATTGGTGACTCAGAATCAGAACGTGAAGGCTGGACAATTGATAGCCTATGGAGGAAATACAGGCCACTCTACGGGTCCTCACTTACATTTCGAAATGCGGTATATCGGCAATGCCTTAAACCCTGCAAATATCATTGATTTCGCTTCCGGTAACCCGCGTGAAAAATCTTATTTAATTACCAAAAAAGGATCCTTCTATTACCAGCATGAGGTTAAGCCTGCCATATTCGCCCGCTACTATAAGGTTCGTAAGCATGACACGTTAGCCCGCATTGCTGCCCGTAACGGTACCAATGTCCGGTCGTTGTGCAAGTTGAATGGTATCAAGCCCAAAACGCATTTAAAAACAGGGGTTCGGCTCAGGGTAAGATAACAGGGTAACTCTGATTTACCTACCATCGTCTCCCTATAAAATTTCCTGACATTATCTTCAAGACAAAAAGAAACCGTTTTCAAGTGATTGAAAACGGTTTCTTTTATGTAAAATACTACGGGATGATGTCCTGTTAATACCTGTAATGTTCTGGTTTATAAGGTCCATTAGCGTCCACCCCGATATAGGCAGCTTGTTCAGGAGTCAGTACAGTAAGTTTTACTCCCAATTGTTCCAGGTGTAAACGGGCTACTTCTTCATCCAGGTATTTTGGAAGTCTGTATACATCCACGGCATAGTCCTTAGTAAACAATTCTATCTGCGCCAAGGTCTGATTTGTAAACGAATTACTCATCACGAATGAAGGATGGCCTGTGGCACAACCCAGATTCACCAATCGGCCGTCTGCCAGCAACAAGATGCTGTGCCCATCAGGGAAAATGTATTTATCCACCTGAGGTTTGATATTTACCAGGTTGATTTCTGGGAAGTTTTTGAGCTTATCTACCTGTATTTCGTTGTCAAAGTGACCGATATTACAGATGATAGCACCATCTTTCATTTTTTCGATATGTTCGATCCGGATAATATCCTTGTTCCCGGTGGTGGTGACATATAAATTTCCTTCAACCAGTGCATCTTCAATGGTAGTAACCTTAAATCCTTCCATGGAGGCCTGCAAGGCACAGATCGGATCAATTTCAGTTACAATTACCCTTGCACCGTAAGCCAGCATGGATTTAGCACAACCCTTGCCCACATCACCGTATCCACAAACAACGACAACCTTTCCGGCCAGCATGATGTCTGTAGCACGTTTGATACCATCGGCCAATGATTCACGGCAGCCGTATAAATTGTCAAACTTAGATTTCGTTACCGAATCATTCACGTTAAATGCTGGGAACAACAAAGATCCTTCTGCCAGCATTTGATATAACCGGTGAACTCCAGTCGTTGTTTCTTCCGATACACCGCGGATTTCAGGAATCATGCGTGTCCAGATAGTATTGTCCTCAGCCAGCACATTTTTCAAAATGGCAAACAACAACCGTTCGTCTTCACCACCTGCTTCTTTGTCCAGCACGGTAGCATCTTTTTCGCCGGCTCCACCCACGTGGATCATCATAGTGGCATCACCACCATCGTCGACAATCACATTCGGACCTTTGTGACCATCGAAAGTCAAAGCCTGAAGTGTACACCACCAGTATTCTTCCAGTGTTTCACCTTTCCAGGCAAATACCGGAACCCCGGTAGCGGCAATGGCTGCTGCAGCATGGTCCTGGGTTGAGTAGATGTTACAACTGCACCAACGTACGTCGGCACCAAGTTCCACCAGGGTCTCAATCAACACGGCAGTTTGTATGGTCATATGGAGCGAGCCCATGATACGTGCATTTTTCAAGGGTTTCGATTGACCGTATTTTGTCCTGAGGGACATTAATCCCGGCATCTCTTTTTCTGCCAGTTCAATTTCTTTCCGGCCAAAATCAGCCAACGACATATCGGCTACTTTATAGGGCAATGTGCTGAATAATTCGGTTGTATTCATATTTGATTTTTA
Organism: uncultured Bacteroidales bacterium; assembly: GCA_903927945.1. Classification (GTDB taxonomy): domain Bacteria; phylum Bacteroidota; class Bacteroidia; order Bacteroidales; family Paludibacteraceae; genus Paludibacter. The sequence goes on from CAIYOZ010000361.1 coordinate 9,514, forward strand.
AGTGTTTAATTTCAATCTTATTGTTTTTAAAACAGGACTGCAAAGGTACAAATTTTCATTTGAAATATATATCTTTGTGAACAATAAATATTTAAGTGAAAAATGGAGGTTTCTGCTGATTTCAGTTGTTGTTTATATGTTACGAAAAAGGAACAATTCACTTGCTTAAAGTGTTAGGAAACCACACCGTATTAAGACGTAATTTATCATGTACATTGATATCCATACACATAAATCACTCGGATCAACCGAACTCTCAATTCGAAACCTGACTTTCGCCGAAGCCGAGATTCTGTTTTCCTCAGATGCCTGCGGATATTTCTCAGTAGGAATTCACCCCTGGCAAGCCGCTGGGTTTTCGTTGGAACAAATGCAACAGTTGACAGCCTGGAGTACCGATCCCCGGTTCGTCGCCCTGGGGGAATGTGGCCTGGATAAATACAGCGAGGCATCGTTCGAGGTTCAATTGGCCGCATTTGAACCTCAGATCACTCTCTCCGAAAATTCAAAAAAGCCATTGATCATTCATTGCGTGGGTTGTTTTAATGAATTACTGTCTCTGAAGAAGAAATTCAAACCCCGTCAGCTTTGGATCATCCATGGCTTCAGGGGGAAACCTGAACTTGCCGATCAATTGTTGAATGCCGGTTGTGCTTTATCCTTTGGCGAACACTTCAATCCCGAAAGTGTGCGTACTACGCCTCTCGATCGCTTATTTCTGGAAACAGATGAAAGCCTCTTATCGATTGCCGAAATTTATCACACCATTTCGGGCATTAAAAAATGTAGCATGGATGAATTAAATGCCGGATATGAGCTGATAATGGCAAAAAGCGAACTCTGGAACCAGAAATAGGTTCCTTCCTTCTTTCTGAACTGCTTCAATAAGCCTCTATGAGGTCAGATTGTGACACCTTGAGAACTTCCAATCCCTTTGTTTTTGAATACAATAATTCATTTTATTCGAAAATTCAGTTCTACTATAACGTACATTCACCTTCTATTCTGTATCTATTCTCAGATAAACCGTAGATAAACCGTAGATAACCCGTATATAATACGGATATAACCCATATTCAAATAGATACGGTTTATATTCGGTTTATATTCGGTTTATGTCCTAATTATGAAGCTTTTTATCAAAAACAGGAACAAACCGGAATATCAATCATAGATAAGTACGTGGAACAATAAAATGTCTTAATTCAAAACACATAGA